>JALVQM010000069.1 GCA_027025615.1 Desulfobacteraceae bacterium
ACCAAATACAGGCTAACTATGTAATAATTCAACATAATTGCTTATTGTAGGCATTTGAAGTGCATAATCCGGGTTTAACCCGGGCACAAATGCAAGCAGCTATATGCATGCGGGCAGCGAAAGTCAAGGACTGGTTGGAGGAACCGGTTTAAGCTTTTAAAGCAATGGGATATCTGGTAATAAATAATATTATATTTCGGTGATCTATCTTAGGTCACAACATCCAGGACCTGTAAATGGAGCGGGTGCCAGATTTGCAACTTTGGCCGGCCGGCACTGGAGCTTTATCTAATGAAATTCCTTTATAGTTTGTTAGAAAAACGAATTCTCAGGAACAAGACCCTGGGGTACAAACTAAATGTAATTTTTAGCTTGTTTTTTTTGGCCCCGGTAACCGGCTTGATCTATTTCGGAATCCGCTACGGTATTCTCACTGACAAGTATCTGCCTCTTTTTTTCCTTGGCCTGCTTATTTTTTCTTACCTGGGATTGAGTCTTTTGAGAAAAGTTTTTGGGGAAATTACCGGTATTTCCAGTCAAATGGCTGAAAAAATAAAAAAAGAATTCCCTGAAGACCAGTACCAGATTTTTCCCCATAGTAATGAAATTCAACGGCTTAATGAAGCGGTGGCAGTTCTTGGCCGAAGATTTGACCAGTGTCTGGGACGGTACCGTAAAAAAATAAGGGAAATTTCAATCCTCAAGGATCTGGCTGACCTGTGTTACGTTACTTCCGATCCCAATGAAATTCTTTATGTTGCCCTGGAACGGGCTCTTGCATTGACCGATTCTGATGTTGGATCAATTATGATTCTTGAAAGACCGGGTAAAAAACGTTTCATTATGCGGGCTTCGATTGGTCTGGAAAAGTGGATAAAAGTTAATGATACTGTTGAGTTTGAGTCCAGTATAGCCAAATACGCTGTGCTCAACAAAGCTCCCCTGGTTGTGGACGATGTGGAAAAGGACAGCCGTTTTGGCAGGGCGAATCGCCCCCAGTATGGAACCAAAGCCTTTGTATGCATGCCCATAAAAACCAGCCGCGAAATTATCGGTGTTTTGACCATTTCACGCCGGGATGCTGACAAGACCTACCAGAAAGAGCAGATTGAGGTCCTGGAACCTTTGCTCAGCAATGCGGCCTTTACATATGAAAACCTCTTGTTACTGCATGCCAATCGTCGTTTTAGAAACGAGCTTAAAACCTTTGTCTCTATTCTCGAGATTATTAATTCGAGTTTCCGGGGCAGTGAACTGCTTCAGGCCTGTTTGTCAGAAATGCGCAGCCTGGTTCCATTCGAGATAGCAATTCTTTTGCGCCGGGATGTCAGCCGGATGGATGAAATTGTGGCAACAGAGGTTCTGGCCGTTGAACCGACTCTGGTGGCCAAAGACAGCCATTTTCAGATCAAACGCGGAAGTATGATCGGTCGGGCTTTAAGCCAGGAAGCGGTGCTGGTTGTGCCAGATACTGAACTGCTGGAAGACGAAACTGACAGGAATTTGATGGCTGACCATCAAGCAAAGGCGGCAATGCTGGTCCCAATGCGGGTTGACGGTAGTGTTAACGGGATGTTGGTGCTGTTGGCACCGGGCACCAAAGAACTGGAGACCTCCAGGAGGTTTATCAAATGGGCCTGCCGGGCGCTGTCGCTTGCCATGGAACGCAACCAACTGTATGCGGCAGTGGTCAAACGCAACAAGGAATTAGACTCCATCAAGCAGATTGGCAGTGCTCTTGCCTCGTCAACCTTCGACATCCAGCAGGTGCTGAATTATACAATGGAAATGATCAGGGTGATAATGGATGTCGAAGCCGGATCACTTTACCTGCTAAAAGAAAAGCAACTGGAATTTGCCGTGGCTTTCAATTTGAACCCCGAGTCACGGGAGAAATACAATCTCAAACTGGGGCAGGGGATACCCGGATACGTTGCCGCCAGGGGCGAATCAATCATCATTAACGAGTCTGATGATTCTTCGTTGTTTTTACCTGAGGATAGGGAGGAAACCGAACCTCGTATCCGGTCAGCCCTTTGTGTGCCGATGATTTCCCAGGGCAAGGTTATCGGTGTTATTGAAGTAATCAACAAGATGAACGGAGATTTTGTCTCCAACGATGAAGACTTGCTTCAATCTATTGCCTCCTCGGTATCAATAGCCATCGAGAATGCAAATCTTTACAAGGAAACGGTGGCCATGGCCGAAAACGAACGTGCAGTGAGGCGTATGTTTCAAAAGTTTGTACCCAAAGAGATTCTGGACAAAATTCTTCACGGTTCGGCCTCTGGAATGGAAATGGTGGAGGAGCTGAAGACATTAACCCTGATAAACATCGACATCAGGGGCTTTTCCAAGCTTTCGAAAACCCTGGGACCCCAGAAGACAGTATATCTGCTTAACGCATTTTTCTCAGTAATGGGTGAGATAGTTTTCAAACATCATGGCATCGTGGATAAATACCTTGGTGACGGTTTCCTGGCAATTTTCGGAGCACCGGTGTCAAGCATCGCCGATGCCGATAACGCCATTTCAGCGGCCCTGGAGATGAAAAACTCTTTGGAGACCATCAATACCACCATAGCCAAGGACCTCAATGCAAAACTGAAGATAGGTATTGCAATCCATACCGGTGAAGTCGTGGTGGGTAATATCGGATTTGAAATGAAGATGGACTACACGGTAATAGGCGATTCGGTAAACGACGTCTTCAGGCTCCAGGATATGACCCGGACCTATCCAAACAGTATCTTGATTAGCGAAAAAACCCTAAAGGCTTCAAGAATAGCTCTGGACGTAATGCAACTTGAGCAACCCCTTGGGCGCATGAAGATATTCGAGCTGCTGGGTGCCGAGAAGCAGAGGGAGATTCAAGAAACTGTCAAATCTATTTCAGTATAACTTTAAATTTGCGTATAAAACTAACTGGATTGTATGAAAGTTTTGCTTTGCGAAGGCCTTCATCGCCGAGATCCTGTTCGCGGTTTACCCACAGGATATCGTCTTTGCAGCGGCTGAGAAAAAAGTGGTTTATTGCCTGGTAAGATCCTTTGAAAGAGGGGTCGCCTTTTTCGAAATGGATAATTAAAGACTCTGGGTCAATCTGTTCGGCAATGGTATAAGCTGCCAGTATATCATCAACTTCCAGTGCCCCTCCGCTAATTCCCTGTAAAGAAGACCAGTTTTTTAAAACCCTTGAAATAACGCGGTTTTCTGCTGCTAAAATTTGGTAGGCTTCACAGTCTTTCCAGAGGCACCAGTTGTCTTGCATCTCGAGGGCAAGGTCCACCATTTCAGAACCCAGGCCAAGATAACGATAATCATATTTTTTTTTGAACTGGTTCAGGAGGTTCTTTTTTTTATGAAACCGCTTGCCTTTCAGCTCAACCAGTTCTTTCCTGCTGTATATGTAATCCCAATGGCCCCTGTCGTCTATAACTTCAATTTTACTTGGTGCTGCCTGACTCCAGATTTGGGCTAAATCCTCCGGTACACGCTGGAAAATGATTTCCTGGCCGGCATGCATTTCGGATATGATTCCGGCCCAATCAATATTGCTCCAGTCTCCCACCGGGGCCCAAAAGGTGGGTGAAGGTATTGACTGGCTGATCCAGACCAGGTTGTTGTCAGTGTCCCAGGCCCATTTGAGGTCGTATTCCTCGGCCCAACCCCAGATATTGATGAAACTGTAATCCGATGCTTTTTGTGAACAAAGGCCCAGTAAAAAATTATAATCAAGTTGTCTGCGGATGTCGATTTTTTCAAATTCTAAGTTGAACAACATATTTATTTTATATTCCTTTTTTATCATTGGCAGGATCGCTGACGAGCAAGATACGCAGGTCCATCACGTTTGTGTGAGTTGGGCCTGTTATGATCAGGTTGCCCAGGTTTTTAAAAAAATTATATGAATCATTGCATTCGAGAAAAGCTTCCGCATCCATCTCCAGCTGGGCTGCCTGTTCCACTGTCAACCCGCTGCTGATGGCCCCGGCGGCATCTGTTGGTCCATCGGTTCCATCAGTACCGCCTGAAAGGACAACGATATTGCTGGAACCCCGGATGTCCAGGGCTGCGGCAAGGGCAAATTCCATGTTCCTTCCTCCAAGTCCTTTGCCCTTGATGGTAACAGTAGTTTCGCCGCCTGAAAGCAGGCAGGCAGGGGGAGCAACCGGATTGCCTGTGGCGAGAACTTCACGTGCAATGGCTCCGTGGACTTGGGCCACAATTCTGGTTTCCCCTTCGATGCGGGAAGAAAGGACCAGTGTATTGTATCCAAATTCCAGGGCCTGCCGCCGGGCGGCTTCCATGGCCAACAGGTTGTCGGCAATAATTATATTCCGGACATGTTGCCAATTGCCTGATTCTGCCGTCGGAGTATCAGGGACTTGGTTGCGGATACCTGACTGCAGATGAGACATAATGGAAGATGGCATTTCAGCGGCCAGGCCGAGGTTTTCAATTATCCTCAGGGCATCTGCGTAGCTGGTCGGGTCCGGCACCGTTGGTCCTGATGCAATTACATCCAGGTCATTGCCCACCACGTCAGAGATTATCAAAGTTATCAGACTGGCCGGGGCAACTGCCTGGGCCAGGCGACCGCCCTTTATTCGGCTGCAGTGCTTCCGAACAGTATTTATCTGGTGAATGGTGGCACCCGAAGCCAGCATTAAAGAAGCGGCTTTTTGCTTGTCTTCCAAGGTAATCCCGTCCCAGGCAAGGGGCAACAGGGCCGAACCGCCACCTGAGAGCAGGAAAATAACCAGGTCATCGGGACCTGCCTGGGAAGCCAGATCCAGGATTGCGCTTGCAGCAGCTTCGCCGTTTTGGTCCGGGATGGGGTGCCCGGCCTCCCGCAGTTCAACCTTTTTTAGCTTTGTTACATGGTCGTATTTTACACATACAAGCCCCCGGTCAATCCGCTCGGCAAGAATTTTTTCGATTCCGGCCGCCATGAAGGCCGAGGCTTTGCCTGCACCCAGAACCAGGATGCGCTTAAATTTTCCAAGATCGTATTGTTTGTTTCCTAGCTTAAGCAAGTCCCCATCGAGTTCAACGGCATTGCAAACAGCATCGATGGCTGAGACCGCTTTCAGGCCGGCTTTGAAAATGGCAAGAGCATCAGCATGCATTTGTTCAAGGTTAGGAGATATCATGGATGAATTCCATTTAATCCAGTTGGCGGTATCCACATTCCCGGTTGGGGCATGCCAGGAATGTTCCAAGTTTCTTAGTCGTTTTTTCAATTAAGTAGCTATTGCCACACCTGGGGCAGGCTTTGTCGACCGGTTTGTCCCAGCTTGCAAAAGTACATTGGGGATAGCGGTTGCAGCCGTAAAATATCTTGCCACGCTTTGAAACTTTTTCAACCAACTGGCCATCGCATTCCGGCTCAGGGCAATTCATTCCTATGGGTTTTCCGCCGCCATTGCCGTAGAGCGATTCGGTGTATTTGCATTCAGGATAGCCGCTGCAGGCCAGGAATTCACCGTATTTACCTCTTTTTACCACCATTGGTTTACCGCAGCTCTGGCAGATTTTATCGGTTTCGACATCGGTGTTGATTTCAACGGCTTCGATAACCCCTTTTTCATTACGGATATAATCCCGACTGTAAGTACATTCAGGGTAACCGCTGCATGAAAGAAAATGGCCGTTTTTCCCGATCTTGATGCGCAGCTCATTGGTTCCACATTCAGGGCATTTGAGACCAGTGGCCAGGCCAACCCCTTTAACGCTGACCATGTTTTCACTAGCTTTGTCAAGCCTGTCCTTGAAAGGGCCGTAAAAGTTTTCCAGTACGGCAAGGGCCTGCAAGTCTGCGGTTTCCACCTTGTCAAGGTTGTCTTCCATTGCGGCGGTAAAAGTCACGTTAAAAATTTCAGGAAAATTTTCAACCAGTAAATCATTTACAATGAAACCGAGTTCAGTCGGTCTAAAGTAACCCTTTTCCAGTAACACATAGCCTTTGTCGCGAATCGTGGAAAGGATCGTGGCATATGTGCTGGGTCGGCCGATGCCGTTCTCTTCCAGCTCTTTGACCAGAGAAGCTTCCGAAAAACGTGGTGGAGGCTGGGTAAAGTGTTGTTTTGTTTCAAGTTTGATACAGTTCAGTATTTCGCCTTTTTCCAGTTCAGGCAAATCCTGCTTGTTTTTACCAAGAGCTGCCTTTTCATCTTCACTTTGGTACAGGGCTAAAAATCCAGGGAACTTAATGGTAGAACCGCTGACGCTGAAAGTATATGGACCGGATTTGATTGAGATCGTTTTTTGATCAATCCGGGCCGCCTGCATCTGGCTGGCCACAAAACGTTTCCAGATCAGCTGATACAAAGCCAGCTGATCCGGTGTAAGGTGGGCCGCAATCTTGTCCGGGCTATTAAAAACGGATGTCGGACGGATAGCTTCATGCGCATCCTGCACCTTTTTTTTGTTTTTAAAAAATCTTGGTTTATCAAGAGCATATGAATTGCCCAGAGTCTCGACAATGAACTGTCTGGCCTCGTCGGCTGCCTCCGTGGCAATCCTTGTCGAATCGGTACGCATATAGGTTATCAAACCGACAGGTTCACCTGGCCCCAGGTCGATGCCCTCGTATAATTGTTGAGCGATAACCATGGTCTTTTTGGCCGAGAACCTTAGTTTGCGAATGGCTTCCTGCTGAAGTTTGCTGGTAATAAATGGGGGAAGGGGATTGCGATGGACGGTTTTCTTGACAATTTTATCAACAGTGAAATCGTTTTTCTTTAATTGAGCAACTGCCTGATCAGTTGTCTTTTTGTCCGGAAGATTTATCTTTTTGCCGTTTTCTTTAACCAGCTTGGCTGCGAAGGGCGGTGGGTTTGACCCTTCCAAAAATGCGCTGATGGACCAATATTCCTGGGGAACGAACTGCTGAATTGCCCGTTCACGTTCACAGATAATTCGGACAGCCACAGATTGCACCCTTCCGGCACTGAGACCGCCCTTGAC
>JALVQM010000070.1 GCA_027025615.1 Desulfobacteraceae bacterium
GTCTCCAGGCCCCAGGTAATAATGGTCGTTGGAGTAAACGGTGTCGGTAAAACCACAACTATCGGCAAACTGGCGGCAAAGGCCGCTGATGAGGGGCAAACCGTTTTAATTGCGGCCGCCGATACATTCAGGGCGGCAGCTATTGAACAACTCAGCATTTGGGCCCGGCGGGCCGGGGCTGAAATCGTTAAACACAAGGAAAATGCCGACCCGGCAGCAGTTGCTTTCGATAGTGTCCAGGCAGCAATTGCCCGCGGAACCGACCTTGTTCTGATAGATACCGCCGGTCGGCTCCACACCAAGGTAAATTTGATGGAGGAATTGAAAAAAATCAGGCGTTCTGTTGCCAAGAACCTGCCAGACGCCCCCCACGAGATTCTACTGGTACTAGATGCCACCACCGGCCAGAATGCCTTGTCTCAGGCTAAAATTTTCCATGAGGCCTTGGGAGTTACCGGCCTGGCACTGACAAAACTGGATGGCACTGCCAAAGGCGGTATCGTAGTAAGTATCTGCAGCAGCTTGAAATTACCTTTGCGTTACATCGGCGTGGGGGAAGGAATCGACGACCTGCAAGTATTTGATCCGGCTCGTTTTGTGGAAGCATTGTTTTAAACCAGGGAATTGGATTCTGACAGGCATTAATTGCCAATTTTACCTTCAGCGGATTACTGCTTGCAATCCCTTATTATTTGCTGATTTTAAAATGTTTGCGTTGCTGAATGCCCAAAATTCAGATATCGAAAGTTCATTTAGCGCTAAAACTATTGACAAACGTGGTTTTTTCTATTGACACTATGTCAAGAGCTGCTGTATGGAGCATTTAAACAATCCGATTGCATTATAACACTTAGAAGGGGGGCAAGAACCATGACGAAAGCAGAAATCGTCGAAAAAATGGCCAAGGATGCCGGTATTTCAAAGGTAGCAGCTGCTACTGCTCTGGATTCATTCATGACCAGTGTAACCAAAGCACTCAAGAAAAAAGACGGAAAGGTAACCTTGGTTGGTTTTGGAACCTTCGCCAAAGTACGCCGTAAAGCCAGAAAAGGACGCAATCCGCAGACCGGCGAGCCAATCAAAATCAAGGCCTGCAACGTGGTCAAGTTTCGTCCCGGTAAAAAGCTCAAAGACGCTATCTAGAACAAGCGTCAGGAACAGTTTGATGCTGCCGGTGAGCAGTATGTATTAAAATCGCTTCATTGTTCTAAAAAAGCAGCTTTGCTGGTTTCCCGCGAAGCTGCTTTTTTTGTCCAGGAAGTCATTTGCAAGGCCATCCAGAAACGCAAGTCATCTGCATTTAAAACCTGATTTCAAACCCTTTGAATTCTCCTTTATATTCCAATGGTTCTATTTCCAGGTCAGTAACCACCGCCAGCGAAGGCCCCCGTCGACACCACTGGACCAGATCATCAACTGCACCAGCATCTCCTTCGAACATTGCTTCAACTGAACCATCCTGCAAATTTCGAACCCAGCCATTTACCCCATAGCGACGCGCGGCTTTTTGGGTCTCAAGGCGATAGCAAACCCCCTGGACCCTGCCCTTGATAATGACATGCAAACGTTTTTTCTCTTCCATGTCTTTTCTCCTTCCACGTTCCCTGGATGTCCGGCTTTCAAAATTCAGGGCCATTTCCCACTGTTTGAGTAATTCAGCCCGGTGATCAAGCACCCATTTTCGTCCGTTTATGGCAACCAGTTCACTCAAACGTGTTTCCAATGCCCTGATTTGCTTTTCCGAACCGGGGATATCCCGCGTCCCAAGCAGGTCATAAACAGAAATTTTATCCATCAGTCTGCCAAAAAGGCCTTTTGAAAAATGGTTCGTGGTGTTGTAAAAGACAACTCTCGCCCAACTGGTCAGGCCGTTGCCAGCAAGTCGAGGTATTCACTTTCAGACAAAATCCGAACTCCCAATTGTCTTGCTTTTTCCAACTTGGCAAGACCAACCTTGTGGCCGCATACAAGGATATCCGTCTTGCTGCTTACTGCCGATTGGACCTGTGCTCCCATTTTTCGAGCTTGCTGTTCCATCTGATTACGGGATCCATGCTCCATTTTACCACTAAACACTATTTTCTTTCCACTCAAAGGATGCTGCTGTTTACTTTCCTGCCCCACAAGGACAGAGCGTTCCAGAACAAAGCCCAGGTTTAACATGTGCTGAATTGTCTGACGACATTCCGCCAGTCCCTGGGCAATGGAAGAACTGGTAATTTCCCCGAAACCATCCAGGGCGTTTATGTCTTCGGGTTTTGCATGAATAAGTTCTTCCAATCTAAAGTGCTGAAGCAACCTCCGGCTATCGCCCGGTCCCAGGTCAGGAATTCCAAAAGCCGCCAAAAAGCGCCAATCTTCAACAGGCTTTGACAAACTGGCCTGTAAGGCCTGGGCCAGGTTTTGGGACTGGACAGGACCGAATCCCAGTTTTTCAAAATCTTCTTTGGTCAGGGAATAAATTTTTTCCAGACTGTCGTATCCGGCGGCAACCAATTTTTTGACAGTTTGAATTCCAAACCAGTCAGCAGTCCCAATGGTTTTGAACCAGTGGACTATCCTCTGTTCCAACTGGGCTGGACAACCTGAATTCAAACAACGCAGAAAGTCACCTTTCCATAATAGCGGCTGCTGACAAACAGGGCAATTCCCGGGCGGCTCGACATCATCAGATCGCAGAACAACCCTTTCTATTTTTGGAATAACTTCTCCGCTGCGGATTATTTCAATCTTCGCCCCGGGACCAATACCCAGTTTGGCAACCATCCCGGCGTGATGGGCGGTAACCCTGCGGATGGTGGCACCTGACAAACTCAGAGGTTCAACCTCCAGCACCGGGGTTACATTACCGGTTCTTCCCACCTGCCACTGGATTCCGATCACCTCGGTTATTCCGGTTTCACCTTTATGCTTGATGGCTATCTGCCAGCGGTAATGATGGGTGGTAGCCCCCATCTGTCGTCTGAGTTCCTGGTCTACTACTTCCAGGACCAATCCATCGGTTGGGTAATCGACTTTTTCCTGAAGATTTTTACAGATATCCCTGAAATTTTCCAGCAGCTGCAAAGCCGTACCCTGCCAAAAGGGCAACTGGTTGTAAGGCACGAAATGCACTGCACCGTCTTCCAGGGCCTTGCGTGCATTTTCGTTTATTTTGTCTGAAGCGATGATGCCTACTACCATGTTGCGGGGATGTTCAAAGAGGTCAGCCAGGTGGGTTTCAAAGTACGACTTTACAACTACTATTTCCCCAACTCCATGTCCCCGGCCACCTATGGGGACCACTCCCTTGGCAAAAGCACTGCTGATCTCATAGCCAACCAGTCCATTTCCACGGGTCGCAAAAATCCTTCCATCATCCCTTCCGGCCAGACCGTCCAGCTTGGGCGTCATTCGGTATTCTACCTTTTCCATTCCAAGCCGGGCAGCTTTTTTTTCAACCCGCGCGAAAAACCTGCGCAACTGCTCTTCGGTGTAGGCTTTTTCAGTGGAAAGCATTGGTTCAGGGTGGCGTACCTCGAGTTTTCCTTCAAAAGTTTCCGGCTCTACTGCCTGTAAGAATTGATTTTGGGGATCAAGCTCCCTTAGCCGCTCAACCAGAAGGTCGTATTCTGAATCGCTGATAAGCGGCCTGCCTTCGCGGTAAGCCCGGTTATAACGCTGGAGGTCGGCAACCAGTTTTTCAACTTCCTCCATCGATCATCTCCCGACAGATGTCTACTGCAGCCTTACAAACAAACCGGCGTCCCTTCTTGAAGCGCGGATTCTTGAATCCAGGCTGCCACTTCATCCGAAATAATTCATCGGATACAACAAGCAATGCTCCCAGCTCTACCTGCCGAAAACCTGCAACTGCAAAAAGGGCCGCAACCTCCATCTCCACCGCCAGGCTTCCGCGCTTTTTATAAAGAGCAATTTTTGAAGGAGTTTCCCGGAACACACCGTCGGTGGTCCAAATCAGCCCTTTGCAAAACGGTTGCTGATTGCGCTCGACTACTTTTATAGTCTCTTGGAGGACTTTGCCGACTGCAGGAACCGGCCCATGTGTTTCCAATCGGTAATGTTTGCTGGTTCCATCGTCCGCCCAGGCACCGGTGGGAACGACCAAATCTCCCACTGCCAAATCTGCATTAAGTGAGCCGCACCATCCGACGAACAGAACTTTTTCCACCCCCCAGGCTAAAATGAGTTCGAGAATCATGGCTGCATAAGGTGCTCCGATAACCGGTCCCACCAACACCGGCATTTCTCGGACTTGGGGGCAATACAGTATTTTGCTCATGTACAGGGGGCGCTGGCGCCAATCGGCCTGGGGCAGGTTCTGTGCAATAGACTTCAGATCGCTTTCACTGGCAGCCATGATGGCAGTTGTCCCCAACCGCGGCGCTTTGTTTGAAGCAACGGGCTTTATAAGGGCGTCGTCGGGCACTTCAACTCCATGTTTGATTCCGCCAGTGCAACTTATGGCTGCTGGAAGCACCTATTCCGGTGCCACCAGACCGGTCAGTTCATCCTTTATTTCGTCGATAATATCGTACAACCAGAGTATATCTTCCATAGTAAGACGACCTGCCTTAATCGGTGCCCGCTCGGTACCGTCTTTCTTCAGCAAAATGCGGGGGCCAATTTGAACCTTTGCTTCACCATCACCATAACGGTTAATTGAAACTACCAGACCGGTCTGCTCACATTTCCATTTCTTGAGAACTTTATCCTTGGATGGGTCATAGGGCATGGTGACCTCGTCTCCTTGATTTTAATCGCTATTTGTAAGAATTCAGGTGGAAATTTTTGCAAAATCGGCAATCCGCATGAAAAGAGAAGCTATCTGCGCCAACAATGCCAGCCGGTTTCTTCTCAAACGGTCATCATCAACCATCACCATGACATCATCGAAAAACCGATCCACCGGGGCTCGCAACGAAGCAATAGATGTCAAAGCCTTTTCCAGATCACCAATGGCAAGCAGCCTGTCAACATCCAGGCAGACCTTGTCCAGCGCTTTCATCAAATCAATTTCGGCCGGCTCTGTCATTACTCCTGGATCGGCTTCTTCTTCTACATTTTCATCGCTTTTACGCAGAATGTTGGCAACACGCTTGAAAGCCACCGCCAGGGGTTCAAAATCAGGCTGACCTTTGAGCTGGTTCAAGGCTTCCACACGCCGCCAGACATAGGGAATATTATCAATACCAACGGCCACTACCGCCGACACAATATCTTTGCTATAGCCTTCGTCAACCAGCATTCTGCTGACACGATTTGAAATAAAATCGACAACGGTACCCGATACGCGGTTCAGCTCGTCTTCTGATTGCATATTGTAATTACGCAAACTTTCTTTAACAGCAGTCCCCAAAGGAAGTTCGAGTTTTTTGTCGAGCATTATTTGGACTATGCCTATGCCCTGTCTTCTCAGGGCATAGGGGTCTGATGCCCCTGTAGGCAAAAGACCAATATTGAAACAACCGCAGATGGTATCCAGTTTATCGGCTATGGCAAGCAGGGCACCGGTCATGGTTTCCGGTAAGCTGCCGCCGGAAGACACCGGCCGATAATGTTCTTCGATGGCTGCCGCCACCTGGTCCGGTTCCCCGGCTGCTTCGGCATAGATCCTTCCCATGACACCCTGCAGCTTGGGAAATTCGTTTACCACCTGGCTTACAAGGTCAGCCTTGCACAATCTTGCGGCCCGCCGGACATAGCCCTTCAGATCGGGAACCGTCATTTCTGCCAATTTTCCGGCAAGGTTTTCGACTCGCTGGATCTTGGCATACATTGTACCAAGATCTGCCTGGAACAAAACGCCTTTCAATTGTTCCACCCAGGTATCCATTTTAACAGCGCTGTCAACCTTGAAGAAAAACCGGGCATCTGACAACCTGGCCCGCAGCACCCGCTCATGGCCCCTGGCAACCAGCTCCGGATCCCTCGTATTGGTATTGTTCACCGCAACGAAGCAGGGCATCAAGCGACCTGTGTTATGAACGACTGCAAAGTACTTCTGATGTTCCCGCATGGCGGTAATCAGAATCTCACGCGGCAATTCCAAAAACTGGTCATCAAAACGCCCAACGGTGGCGACCGGCGTCTCCACAAGATTGGTTACAATGTCCACCAGTTCCTGATCTTCAAGGATTTGCCCCCCGGCCCGGGCTGCAGCTGCGACAATTTGTTTCCGCACCATTTCCTTCCTTGCTGCAGGATCTGCCACCACGTGGGCAGATTGCAAACAGCCAGGGTATTGGTCTGCTGAATCGACTTTTATCCTCCCGGGTGACATAAACATATGTCCCCGGGTAAAGCGTCCGCTTTTTATCCTTTGGTCCAGGTTGAATACGACGGCTTTTTTGCCATAAAGAGCCAGGATCCAGTGGATGGGACGGGCGAAAGAGATTTGACCCTGCCCCCATCGCATGGTCTTGGGAAAAGGTGTGGACAGAATCAACTCGGGCAGAATCTGCTTGAGAATCAATGGAGTAGCCTTACCTTTTTCAGTTACTTTGGCCGCCAGATAGCGCCCTTTATCAGTCTGAACAACCTTCAGGCGACTTGGCTCCAGACCGACCTTGGCAGCGAATTTAACCGCCGCCACCGTCGGATTACCATTTTCATCCAGTCCTATTTTGGCCGGTGGCCCGGTGACGGTTTCGGTTAGCGATGGCTGCCTGGGAATCATATCATCCACGGCCAGGGCAAGACGCCGGGGAGTGCCATAAACAGTTATGGAGCCGTGGGAGATCCTGGCAGCAGACAACCTTTTCGACAGATTGCTTGCCAGGGCCTCCAGTGCCGGTTGGATATACCCTGCTGGAATCTCTTCGGTGCCTATTTCAAGTACAAAACGCTCCATGTCTACCTCGATCAATTTAAGATTTTATGAACAAAATTTTTAAAAACCATGCCGCCGGATAAAACCTGACCTGGATTTGTTGGTAACAGTCTTCACCGGGCCA
>JALVQM010000071.1 GCA_027025615.1 Desulfobacteraceae bacterium
CGACAGTTCCATCCAAATGGGCAAAGGTCGTTGCCGGTGCGGGGTCTGTCAGGTCGTCAGCCGGAACGTAAACACATTGAACCGCGGTAATTGATCCTTTATCGGTCGAAGTAATGCGTTCCTGCAGCTCACCAAGGTCAACCGCCAAAGTCGGCTGATAACCAACCGCCGAAGGCATACGTCCCAGCAAGGCGGAAACTTCAGAACCGGCCTGGGTAAAACGGAAAATGTTATCAATAAAAATCAAAACGTCCTGACCTTCCATGTCACGGAAATATTCTGCACAGGTCAATGCCGACAGGGCTACCCGGGCACGTGCTCCGGGGGGTTCAGTCATCTGCCCATAAACAAGGGCGGCTTTGGGCAGAACCCCGGATTCTTTCATTTCGTGGTACAGGTCGTTACCTTCACGTGTCCTTTCGCCCACACCGGCAAAAACCGAGATACCACCATGCTGCATGGCGATGTTGTGAACCATTTCCATCATAATGACTGTTTTACCGACACCGGCTCCTCCAAACATCCCCATTTTACCACCACGCGGGAAAGGTACCAGCAGGTCAATGACCTTTACACCGGTTTCCAGGACGTTAACTTCAACGTCCTGCTCGGTAAATTTCGGCGCTTCCCTGTGAATTGGCAGCATTTTCTCCTGGCTTACAGGTCCCAAGCCATCAACCGGACGGCCGACGACATTGAGCACACGTCCCAGGCTGGCTTCACCCACCGGCATCATTATGGGTTTGCCTGTATCTTTAACCGGCATCCCACGGACAAGGCCATCGGTGACGTCCATGGCGATTGTCCTTACTACGTTGTCACCTAGATGTTGGGCAACTTCAATGACAAGGTTATCTTCCTCATCGTTGATCGTAGGGTTGGTGATTGTCAATGCCGTGTAGATTGTCGGCAACTTACCCTGCTCAAACTCAACGTCAACGACAGGCCCCATAACCTGTACGATTTTACCTATGTTCTCTGCCATCTATGGACCTCCTCTTAAAAACCAAGCGGTGTGGTTACTTACCCTCTTAGAGCCTCGGCGCCTCCCACGATATCCATGAGCTCCGCGGTAATGGCCGCCTGTCGCGCTTTGTTGTAGGCCAAGGTAAGGTTGTTTATCATCTCGTTACAAGCCTTGGTTGCATTATCCATGGCCAGCATACGGGCTGCGTGCTCACTGGTGGATGTTTCCAGTAAAGCTGAAAACAGTTGAACCTGGACATTTTTTGGAAGCAACTCCCCCAGCAGGGCGTCAGCCGAAGGCTCACAAATGTGCTCTGCCAGGTAAGGAGCATTTTCGTCCTTTTCCACCTCTTCTTTTTCAATTGGTGGAATAGGCAACAACTGTTTGACCAGGGGGATTTGCTTAGCCATGGTTAAAAATTGAGAAAAAATCACAAATACTTCATCATAGACATTGTCCAGGAATCCGGCTACCAATTCCCTGCCGGCCTGGGCAGCGATCGTAAAATCAAATTTGGTTCCGACAACGCCCAGATATTCCTTCTCAAGATCTTTGCCTTCATTACGCAGCCAATCTCGACCCTTCTTTCCAAAAGCCGTGAAAGACACTTCACACCCGGCGGCTTGCTTCTCGGCAGCAATTTCTTCTGCCTTGGCCATCAGGTTTGCATTAAAGCCACCGCATAATCCGCGATCAGAAGTGCATAAGACTATATGCACTTTCTTGACCTCTTCTCGTGGAACCAGCAAGGGGCTTGCCTCTTCACCGGCGCTTTCAGCCAGGTTTCCCAGTACTTCGGCAAACTTGGCCGCATAAGGCCTGAAAGCCTCCATGTTCTGCTGGGCCCCCCGTAAGCGTGAAGCGGCCACCATGTTCATGGCTTTGGTGATCTGCTTGGTCTTTTTGACCGCTGCGATCTTCAATTGGACTTCTTTTAGTTTCGCCATAAAGCTCAGCCCTTATCAATTCGTTTTATAATTCCTGCCCATAAGCCTTTGAACTGTCAGCCTTTATTTAATGGTATCCTTAAATTCCTCGTCATAAGCGTTCAGCGCTTCGGTAATCAGCTTGTCAAGTTCATCATCAATTGCCTGCTTTTCTTTCAACTGATCGAAAATTTGAGGATAGCGTTCCTCTATAAAGGGATAGAGGCCGGCTTCGTATTTGGCGACCGTATCAGCCGGATATTTGTCCAGGAATCCACGGGTACCGGCATAAAGAATGGTAACCTGTTTTTCCATGGGCAACGGTTGATACTGGGGCTGCTTTAAGATTTCAACCAATCTCTGGCCACGGGTCAATTGTTTCTGGGTAGCTTCATCAAGATCGCTGCCGAACGCTGCAAATGCCTCCAGTTCGCGGAACTGCGCCATATCAAGCCGCAAGGTACCAGCAACTTGTTTCATGGCCTTTACTTGAGCAGCACCACCAACGCGGGATACCGACAATCCAACGTTAATCGCAGGCCTTATTCCTGCAAAGAACAAATTTGGTTCCAGGTAGATCTGCCCATCGGTAATTGAAATAACGTTAGTGGGGATGTATGCCGAAACGTCACCGGCCTGGGTTTCGATAATTGGCAATGCCGTCAGGGATCCCGCACCCAGATCGTCGCTCAGCTTGGCTGCCCTTTCCAACAAACGCGAATGGTTATAAAAAATGTCGCCGGGGAAAGCTTCACGTCCGGGCGGACGGCGCAAGAGCAAGGACACCTGGCGATAAGCGGCCGCCTGTTTGGAAAGGTCATCATAAATAATCAAGGCGTGCTGACCTTTATCCCGGAAATATTCACCCATGGCACACCCGGAATAAGGAGCAATATACTGCAGGGTGGCAGGATCGCTGGCGCAAGCAGCAACAATGGTAGTGTATTCCATGGCACCATATTTTTCCAACACTGCATGCACCTGGGCAACTGTAGATTTTTTCTGGCCACAGGCAACGTAAATACAATAAACATCAGTGTCTTTCTGGGCCAGGATGGCATCAATAGCGCAGGCGGTTTTCCCGATTTGGCGGTCGCCGATGATTAACTCACGCTGACCGCGGCCGACGGGTGTCATGGCGTCAACCGCCTTCAAACCGGTATAACATGGCTCATGAACACTTTTCCTGGCAATAACACCAGGAGCTACCATTTCGACCCGGCGGTGCTCTTTGGCATCAATTGGACCTTTCCCGTCAAGTGGTTGTCCCATGGAATCAACAACCCGTCCCAGGACAGCCTCGCCTACAGGAACCTGGGCAATTCGGCCAGTACGTTTTACGATATCGCCTTCCTTGATATGGATATCTTCGCCCATAACTGCGACACCGACATTATCCTCTTCCAGGTTGAGTACCAAGCCCAGAATTTGACCTGGGAACTCGACCAGTTCGAGGGCCATTACCTTTTCCAGACCATAGACACGAGCGATACCGTCACCAACCGACAAAACAACTCCGGTCTCGCTAAGTTCTACCTTCTTATCGTAATCCGTGATCTGTTCCTTGATAATCTGACTAATTTCTTCAGCTCTTAGTTCCATCAGACACTCTCACCCCTTTTTAAAGATTCTTGCATATTGAGCAACTGTGTTTTGATGCTCCCATCCAAGACAAGATCGCCAATGCGGGTGACGATGCCCCCAATAAGTCCTGGATCCTGTTGCACCTCCAGAATTATATCTTTACCTGTCTTTTTAGACAGGGCGGCACGAATTTTTTCAACGGTTTCATCCGGTAGCTCCGTGGCTGAAACCAGGCTGGCCCGCGCAATTCCCTTGAGTTCATCCGCCAATTTATGGAAAAACTCATTGATGGGTCCTATAAAACCAATGCGGCCTTTTTCAAACAGTAAAATCAAAAAAGACCGCATCACCTTTGACAGCTCCATTTTCTCGACGAGCGCCTGCAAAACCTTCCTGCGACCATCAGCATCGTAAAGTGGATTTGTAAGGGCACCGGCCAATTCCTTGTCCGCTGTTACCAATTGGGTGAATTGGTCAAGTTCCTGGCGGTAGGTCTCGGTCTGCCCATCTTCTTTGCCGATCAAAAGAAGTGCCTTGGCATATCGCCTTGCAATCGCCAAATTCTTCACTATGCCACCACCTTGTCTAGATATTCGTCAATCAGCCGTTCTTGGTCCTGGGCTGAAATCTCCTTACGTATCTTTTCTTCAGCTTTAGCCAGCGCCTTATCCACGATATCCTGTTGCAGCCTGACTCTGGCCTGTTTGAATTCGTGTTCAATATTCTTTTTGGCCTGCTCCTTTAACTTTTCAGCAGTAGCTTCGGCTTCCTTTAAAATTCTGGTCTTTGCTTCTTCGCCCTGCCGAATATACTCGGCAACCATTTTCTCAGCCTCTTTATCAAGCCGGTCAAGCTGCTTTTTGTATTCGGCCAGTTGTTTTTCCGCCTCTGACTTTTTGCCTTCCAGCTCCTTAAGCTGGGTTTTAATAGCCTCGATCCGGCCATTAAGTCCTTGCGATGCAGGTTTGCGCAGCACCAGAAACAGGGCTATGGCCAGGACCGCAAAATTCATAACTTTGTAAGTATCGGTCGCGGCCCATCCCTTGCTGGCATGCCCCTCATGTTCTCCGCCACCGCTGGCCAAAGCAATCCCGGCACTCAACAACAGCATCGCCAAAACAACAACAGCGATCCAGCGCCGCTGGAACCAGTGGTTCCGGTGGTTCCCAGGAAATTTCATCAACCTGTCCTCCCCAATATTTTTTGACTGATAGCCTCTGCAAAAACATCCACTTCCTTTTGCAAAGCCTGCCTGACATTTTCAGCGTCCTTAGCGATCTTGGCCTTAACCTGTTCCAGTTCGGCCCTGGCTTGTTCATTTATCCTGGCAATTATTTCATTTTCCTCTGCAGCCGCCGCTTGGATCAAAGCTTCCTTTTCCTTTTGACCTTTAGCCCTTGCTGCTCGTATTCCTTCAGCAAAAGCACGATTGGTCTCATCGGCCTTTTTGAGAGCCTCTTCAATGGTGCCCTCCAGACCCTCAATGGTCTCCCGACGTTGCTTCAGGATACCCCGGATAGGCTTGTAGCACACCAGATTCATTATAAATATCAGAACCAGGAAATTGATGATCTGAATAATCACCGACATATTGATCTCGACCATACGGGTGCCTCCGTTGCCACTTGAAATTGTCGCCGGTATTGTAACTGCTCGTAAATGTTCAAAACTTAAGAAAGGCCCAAACTCCGGCGGTCTATAGCATTCTGATCAAGGAATTGTCAAAGGTTTTTTGAATTTTTGGCATCACTTGTTTTCGCTGCAACTTGTTCAGGCTTTTTCCCAACGGAGGATAATTCCTCTCCCATAGTGCAATTACCGTTAAAAACCACACCTGCATCTATCGAAATAGTAGGAGCGCAAATATCACCCGTTATCCTGGCGGGGGCATAAATTTCAAGCTGTTTACCGGCCTCAATACGTCCTTCCACCTTTCCCCTGATAATCGCCGCCTTTACCTTGATATCAGCTTCGATTACCGCTTTTTCACCAACAATCAGGGTGCCATCACTGCTTACCACTTTACCTTTTATCTTGCCGTCAATCCGGATGGTCTCTTTGAATTCCAGCACTCCATCAATTACCGTATCCCGCCCCAGTAAGGTGGAAATTGTTTCCGGAGAGCTTTTCTGTTTTTCCTTTTTTTTCATGGTCCCTCCTGAATTTTTCTTTTAATAGTGATCACTCAGCAACAACTGCCTGGCTTCTTCAATGGTTTCTGTATCAAGGTTATTCGTACATGAACCTGCGCATACTAACATTTAGCAGTAAACCGACCCCGATCATCACTGTTATTATCGAAGATCCTCCGTAACTGACAAAAGGAAGGGTGACCCCTACAACCGGCAAAAGCCCCATGACCATTCCAATATTGATAAACACCTGCCACGCGATCATTACGGTTACTCCAACTGCCAGGATAGTACCAAAAGGATCTCGACTTCTATGGGCAATACTTAAAGCCCAGGCAATCAGCATGAAAAAAACAGCCAACACAAACACTGTCCCCAGCAGCCCCCATTCTTCAGCCAGAACCGAAAAAATAAAATCAGTATGTTGTTCGGGTAAAAACTCGAGTGTGTTTTGAGTTCCTTTCAAAAATCCCCTGCCGACAATCATCCCGGAACCAATAGCAATTTTAGACTGGATAATATGGTATCCTGCCCCGAGTGGATCTCGATCCGGATTAAGGAATGTCAATATCCGCTGTTTCTGGTAATCCTTAAGGGTAAACCAGACAAGGGGCACCGCCATGGCACCAACGGCAACCAGCGAGAAAAAACAACGCCGTTCAATTTTCACAAAGACAGTCATGGAAGCGGCTATCAGGGCTATGACCATGGCCGTTCCAAGATCAGGTTGCTTGACGATCAAAATGAAGGGAATCGCTGTCAGCAGTACCGGCTGAATCAACTCTTTCAACCCAAGTCCATCCGTGCTCGCTGTTCTGGCATAATATCTGGCAAGAATTATAATTACGGCAAGTTTGGCTAATTCTGACGGCTGGAGTGAAAAAGGCCCCAAATCGAGCCACCTCCGGGAACCGGCCACATATTTACCACTGACTAGAACAGCCACCAACAACAGTATTGTTCCTATATAAATTACATGCCCCCAACGTTCAAAAAACTTGTAATTGATTAAAAAAGCAATAACCATTGCAATGGCACCTGCCGAGTACCATATCAATTGTTTGGTAAAAAGGATCTTCTGGGTTGCCGGGCTTCCGGCATTTACCGCGCTGTAGAGAGCTACCAGGCCAATGCAGCCCGCCAAAAGAGCAAGCCCCAACAGTCCCCAATCAAAGTATTGAATCAAACGCCGATCTATCATGGGTTTTTCTCCGGATCAGCCACGACCGGCCTGTTTTTGTTTTCAGGCGCCAGACGTGCGGCGATTAACTGTTTTGCAATTGGCGCGGCTGCTGAAGATCCATGTTCACCGTGCTCAACCATTACTGC
>JALVQM010000072.1:0-562 GCA_027025615.1 Desulfobacteraceae bacterium
GCACATCAATTTCGCCGGGTTCATTTGGAAGGACAAGAGCCTTTTCTTTTGCAACAGGGGAAACCAGGGTTAAGATGGACTGGAAATCATAGCCCTGCTTACGGGATAGGCTCAAAGTGGTCTTTGGTGCATCTTTGCCTGTAATACGCCCTGAATGAATGCCTCTTGACAAAAAGTCCTTAGCCATATTTGTATAAAGATAGTTGGCGGTATCAGCAAAAGCGGTGAAGATGATGACTTTTTTGTTACCGGGATTGATCGGATTGTCAATTTTTTCCAAAACATGTCTTTTGAGGTGCTGAAGCTTTGAGTCATCTGATGGGCTCACTTTTTTCATTTCAGCCAGAAGACCGGTGATTATCAAAAGATCAGTTTTCAGGTCATGCTCCCAAGATGGCAAATCCATATCTGCCAGGCTCACCTGAACCTTGCCGCCGATCTTGAAGTCACCAAGTCCGGACAAGTCATCATCTTCAGCATCCAGGCCGGAAAGAGAGTCAGTCAAGTCATGGATAGAAAAATCCGATCCTGATTGTTTGAATTGCTCTATTTTCTCAAGCAT
>JALVQM010000072.1:572-2226 GCA_027025615.1 Desulfobacteraceae bacterium
GCATTATGATCCTCTTCAAGAGCCCCCAGCGTTAATCTGAAAGACTCAACTGAACTTTCAAGGCGCTTGAGTAGGTTGGTTGTCATTAAAGACTGAAGGCTTTTTTCCCGATCTGTCTGTTTGAGTTTGCCTTTGCCGCCTTCAACATCTGTATCATACAGCTCTTCGTATTTTTTCAGGCGGCTCGGCAGAATATAACTGACCGGTGCATAGACGGAGAGTTTCAGGCGTATAAGCTGTGAATAAATATCATTGAAACTCATCACATCAGAACGTTCTGTCAATGGGCAGCGGAATGAAAGCGGTTTTCTTCTCACCGGGAATTTTCCAATATCCGTTGTGTCATAGAATGTTTCGATGTGCTTTCTGGAGCGAGCGATAGTCACACTGTCCAGCAATTCAAAGAAATCAAAATCAAGAGCATCCAATATGGATTTAGCAGTACGTTCTTCCGGTGGCAATTTGGACCAGGAATTGAAAACAGTTTGTGCTCGCCGGAATATTTCCTCTACACTTCTTTCGGTGCGAAGTTTTTGACTCAATTTTGTTGAGTCGCCCTCGTAGGCCAGTGCAAGTTGATTTCTAAGATCATTAAACCTGTTATTTACGGGAGTGGCAGAAAGCATTAAGACCTTTGTTTTTACCCCATCCCTAATGACCGTATTCATCAACTTCTTGTATCGAGTCTCTTTGTCTTTGTAGGCATCGTTATTTCGGAAGTTGTGTGATTCATCTATAACAACAAGGTCGTAGTTGCCCCAGTTGATTTTTTGCAAGTCTATTCCTGATGAAAATCCGGACTCTCTCGAAAGGTCAGTGTGGAACAACAAATCATAATTAAGCCGATCCTTTGCCAGGATATTCGTCTTATAATTACTCCGATAGGTTTGCCAATTGTCCTCTAGTTTTTTTGGACAAAGAACAAGTACTGAGCGATTGCGGAGTTCATAGTATTTTATGACAGCCAGGGCAGTAAAGGTTTTACCCAGGCCTACGCTGTCGGCGAGGATACAGCCGTTATAGCTTTCCAGCTTATTGATAATTCCCACTGCGGCATCCCGTTGAAAATTAAACAGCTTATTCCATACGATGCTGTTCTTGTAGCCTGTCAGATCGTTGGGGAGCACGTCTTCGTTCAGATCTTCAAGAAATTCGTTGAAAATGTTGTACAACATCAGGAAATATATTTTTTCCGGTGAATTTTCCTGATAAACGGATTCTATATGTGTACAAATGGCCTCTGTAACATCTTGTAATTTTTCACGGTCATTCCAAATCTGATCAAAAAGATGAAGATAGGTGGTTGTCAGCGGTGCTTCGTCAATTTTATTAATCAGATTAGAAACGGCATCGCCTCGCTGGTATCCCAGGTCAACTGCTGTAAATCCATGCAAAGGCATATATGCAATTTCTTCACTGCCAGTCTTTAAGCAGGCAAATTGTTGCATCGGGGCTTTTGTCGCGTTTGAACGAAATGTTGCCTTGCGCCTGATCCAGGCAGCACATTCTTTGGCTATTGCTCTTTGGGTAAGTTTGTTCTTGAGCTGAATTTCAAATTCATTCCCATATAAATCGCGCTCACGCTGTGCCTTGGGGATATGAAACTCTTTTCTCTGCCGAGTGCTTTTATCCGTAACTTTGGTGGGAACAAAGG
>JALVQM010000073.1 GCA_027025615.1 Desulfobacteraceae bacterium
CCCCTGCAGGGATTTATTTAGGCTCACAACCCCAACAAAATGCCCCAAACCCCTGCGGGGATTATTATTGCCTGCAATCTCAACTCAGTACATCAAAGCCTGCAGGGACCTAACAATTTTAGCAGCACCCGACTCCACGGCCCTGTATCCGTACCTGTCGAGCCACCAGAAAATCGGAAGATTGCTTTAGCGCCTCAAATCGGGTTGCGTCGGCAAAGAAAATATGCAATCTTTAAAACAAAAACTGCGAGCTGAAAATGAAAAAAACAGTACACTATTTTGAATATGGAAGCGCTTGCCTGGGAATCCTCACACTGGCAATAGCCGTTGTTTGCTTGCCCTTTGCCATCCATCC
Source organism: Desulfobacteraceae bacterium (assembly GCA_027025615.1). GTDB lineage: Bacteria > Desulfobacterota > Desulfobacteria > Desulfobacterales > Desulfosarcinaceae > JALVQM01. The sequence continues at coordinate 356 of JALVQM010000073.1, forward strand.
GGTTTATGCTCAATCCGGTGCCGCCGCAGGTTCAGTGGTCAAAACCCCTCGCGGCGGTGGAGCCGCTGCCGGTCCGGCAGTCGCCGTTCCCAAGAAAAAGGGAGGCGTCGGGGCTGCCGCCCCTGCCCCTGGAATTTCTCCGACAGAACAAACTCCAAAAGCAACCAAACCTGTACCCAAGGGAATCGCTGCTTCTGCCGGTACAGCCGGGACTGCCACTGCTTCTGGAGGAGATGGTATTTCAACTACCAAGCTCGCGGCCGGTCTGCTCCTTATAGGCGGTTTGGCAGCACTTGCAGGCGGTGGCGGTGGCGGAGGGGGATCCACCTCCAACCACTGATTGCTTTACCGCTAAACCGCTACCCTCTTTCCCATGCCCTGGTTCCTGGATTTACCTCGCATGCTGCGCTTATATGAATAGGAAACTGAATCTATGTACCTTGCGCGCACAATCGAAAAAGGCCGAACCAGGTATAGTATCCGCCATTCTTTCCATGACGGCAAATGCTACCGCAGCCGCCAACTGGTTGATCTTGGTTTTGATCCAAGCAAGTACATCGTCTATCCCAGCAGTAGAAGCTACTATTACGACATGGAATTGATTGATGAGCTTTCTGAAGCAGGTATGGAAGTTGATCAATCAGAGCTGGACGTAATTTTTTTCGAGTTTCTTGATCCTGAAATCCAGCGTGTAATCTTCGGGTTTGACCGTAACTGGCAAAAATCCGGCTCCCTCAGCCTGGAACAAAAGCCAAACGGCAATTTCAGGATTCACATCTTTGATAAAAAACGACATCATTTTCTGCGTTTTGGCGACATGAACCAGCAAAGCCTGGCCCGCATGCCTGAAAAGTACTTCGTTCATCTTGCCGCCAAGTCAAGAGACGAACTTGAGCAGTACTTTATCGGCCAGGAAAGAATGCTGCCGGCCCGCCAGCAGATGGCTTACGTTTTTACAATCTTTGGACTTCAGGAGTTGTTTACCAGTCCGCGCGGTCGTATCGACCCTTTGTCTGTGGACCAGGAACAGCTTGATCTTTTCTTTGTCGACAAACTTTGCGCACTCAATTCCGAGCCAGGCTTCTGGGCCGGAATGCAGGCCTGGGATGGTTTGCATCCTTACCTGGTTCGCTACGCAATAACCTTTTTCGATACCGCCTCCATCCCCAGGCGCCGCCCGGCATGGGCAGAAGAACTGGAAGATTTCATTAACAACCACCGCAGTTACCGGCCACCACCAAAGGTTAAAGCAAAAATGGACGAAGCAGCCAGGCTCTTTGCCATTTCCTGGAAAGAATTAACCAGGATGAGCCGCCGGGAACTTGTCCGGCGTTACCGCAAACTGGCCCTTAAACACCACCCGGATCAGGGTGGCCGGGAAGATACCTTCCGCCGTTTGACTGAAATTTACCAGGCCTTGTTAAAGCGCAAGCCTAAAAACCAATAAAGGGAAAATGTTATTATGACCGGCTATAGCAATATGATATTACTTGCAATGGCAGGCATAGGAGTCGGTGTCGGTGCTGCTTTTTCCGGTCTTGGCGGCGGATTTTTAATGGTACCGCTCCTGCTCATGCTGGGATACACGGCCCAAAAAGCTGTCGGCACATCGTTCCTGGCTATCCTGGTTATCTCCCTGTCAGCCCTGTTTGCCCATGGCAAGCTGGCGAATGTAGACTACCGTGCCGGTGTATTGCTTGGAATAGGTGGAATTTTCGGAGCACAGATAGGCGCCCGGCTGGTGGAAAATGTATCTACTGCCAATTTCAAAAAGATCTTCGCCGTCATATTGTTGGGGTTGGCGGTATATATGTTCTTCAAGAAGTAATTCTAACAAGAAGCCCGTTACGCTGTTTTCGGACAACAT
>JALVQM010000074.1:0-10929 GCA_027025615.1 Desulfobacteraceae bacterium
TAAAGTTCAACTACACCGCCCAGGTAGCAATCAAACCGCCCACTTTCGTAGCCTTTGTCAACCATCCGGAGGCAGTCCACTTTTCCTACCAGCGCTATTTACTGAACCAGATAAGAGAGGCTGCCCGGTTTGACATGACTCCGGTAAAATTGATTTTCCGGCGCAAAACAGGGCGGCGAAATTATGCTGAATCCAAGAGCAAGGGATCACGCCGTCGCAAGGCCAAACGGCGTTGATTACCCATATCGTTAAAAATTCTGGTATCGGACAAATCATTGCAAGGTGGCAGACGTGGATTTGTTCAAAGAAAATGAAAACCATGAGCCAAGCCTGGAAGGTCCCCTGGCAGACAGGATGCGGCCGAGATCTCTTTCAGAGTTTATCGGTCAGGATAAAATCATGGGACCGGGCAGCCTGCTGCGGCGTGCCATAGACGCTGATCGGCTTTTTTCCATGATTCTGTGGGGACCGCCCGGCTGTGGCAAGACCACCCTGGCACGGCTCATGGCACGCCAAACAAGTTCCAACTTCGTACATTTTTCGGCGGTACTGTCCGGGGTCAAGCAGATTCGCCAGGTTATTGATGAAGCCCGGCGTACACGACGGGTTCATCGTCGGGCCACTGTGCTTTTCGTCGATGAAATTCACCGTTTCAACAAGTCCCAGCAGGATGCTTTCCTGCACCATGTTGAAAGCGGCCTGATAACCCTGATCGGAGCCACAACTGAAAATCCTTCATTCGAGGTTATAGCTCCCCTGTTGTCTCGCTGCCGGGTAATCAGGTTTGAACCGTTGAACAGGGACCAGTTGCTCACTATCGTAAAAAAAGCCCTGGCTGACCGGCAGCGGGGCCTTGGCAAGCATAAGCTTAACATCAGCCCCAAAGCGCTGGAACACCTTGTACGCCTTGCCGACGGTGATGCCCGGGCCGCCCTAAACAACCTGGAACTTGCCGCCATCTATGTCATGTCCAGGCAACAGCCATCGGACTCCATTGAAATAGAAGACCTGGAGGCAGCCCTGGCCGCCAAGGCTCCGCGTTATGACAAAAGCGGAGATCAGCATTACGACCTGATCTCGGCCTTTCACAAGAGCCTGCGGGGCAGCGATCCGGACGCTTCCCTCTACTGGCTGGCACGAATGCTGACAGCCGGTGAAGATCCTTTATACATCGCCCGCCGGATGGTACGTTTTGCCAGCGAAGACGTGGGCAATGCCGATCCATACGCCTTGCAACATGCCCTGTCAGCCATGGAGGCGTATCGCTTCCTCGGATCTCCGGAAGGTGAGTTGGCCTTGGCCCAGGCAGCGGTTTACCTGGCCACAGCTCCCAAAAGCAACACAGTTTACAAGGCCTTTTCCCGGGTTGTCCAGGTTGCCGGCAAAACCGGCAGCCTCCCGGTGCCACTGCATATCCGTAACGCGCCCACAGGGTTAATGCGCCAAATGGGACACGGCAAGGGATACAAGTACGCCCATGATTATGATGGCGGTTTCATACCCCAGCATTATCTACCGGAACAGCTCCAGGGAAACCTCTACTATTTCCCCAAAAACGTAGGCTACGAAAAAACAATCAAGCAACGCCTCGATCACTGGCGCAGTCTGATCCAAAAAAACCAGGAAAACAAGGCCAAGCAGGATTCATAACAGGTAGTTAAAGCTGATTCCCAAAGCAAAAGCAATCATGCCGGGCAGCAGTGAATAACAAGAAAATACAAATCGGCTCAGCCGGGTAACATGCAAATACTTTGGGAGCTAATCAAAGCCAAACCCCCAGGCTGCGGAACCTTTCCCGCTCCACACCTCTTTCAAAAATTATTCGCATCGCCCGGTTACGGGGTGGGATGTTGTAGAAAAAAAGAACTACCGTGATTGTCATCACCGTGTTTTCAAACAGCGGTCCGTAGCCAAACAGGGGATTGACGGCCAAAAGCAGGAGAGCAACGGCCAGGGCCAGCATGCGTTGGTTAGAGACGGCCAGATTTTCCCGAACTGCTTCAAATTCCAGGGCCGACAATTCAGGAAAGGCTTCTGCTGTCAAGCGGTCCAGACTCTTTCCCCTTATTTTGTAAAATATCCCAAGAGCAATACTGCCGGCTAAAAAAACCAGGTTACTCCAACCCATCTTTTGCTCCGTTGCTTTATCCAGGTATCATTGCCCCGCTTAGGCAGGGCAATGATACCCCTCTTAACTAAACACCTTGATGCTATCCGACAGCAATATTGGGAATTGTCATCCCGTGATGGAAAAGGTAGGCAATGATTATCGCCACCGGAATAATAAACAGGAACAAGGCCACGAAATAGACCCAGACCATCCGTCCGAACTTGGCTTCAGCCAGCTTACTGAAGTCGGTTATGATGCCAAGGCTCATGAAGGTGAGCATGAAAAACAGCTTCCGCAGTCCTTTTTCCACCGGAACTGCTCCTGACTTGGCCGCCTTGAGCACATGCATGCCCTCGGGTGCCCCGGCGCCATTGAGGAAAAATACTGCCAGGTAAATAAACCAGGCGGCAAAATAGCCCAGGACAAACTTTGGAAACCGGTGCCAGACTTCCGAGGCCATGACCGTCTCGCCCGGCCGGCGATCGATCTTGTATACCCAGACCATGGCCAGCACGAAAGCCCACAGTCCGATAAACATGTCGATCCAGACCTTGGTCATTACGGCCGAGGTGGTGATCACCCCTTCCGGCCATTTTACCTGTCCGTTGGTTTCAACTTCCACCTTGTTACGTAAAAATTCATCCAGCAGGTCACCTGCCGCCGCGTCTGCCCCGTCGGTCTTGACCGCCATACCCATGGCTGAACCGGCCACCAGAGGATCACCCGTTCCTGGCCAGACATGGGTAAAAAAGCCGGGCAGGACAACAAGTTCTATAACCGCCCAGACAACAACCAGAGCCGAAACCATGATGGAAACCACAGGCTTGGCCCTTACCGCACCACCGGTGGCCACGGCTGCCGATACACCGCAGATCGATATCCCTGACCCAAGAACGGCTGCAGTTTTGCGCGGAAGTTTAAATATTCTACGCGAAATAAGGTAAACACCGGGCCAGAAGATCATGTAGGCCACGATCGTAGCCACGGCACCGGCGAAAAACAAATGCCCGGTCAAACCGGCCATCTGGTGTCCCAGTTTGGCGGAGGTAGCCGCCGCCTTGATGGGAAGGTACCCGACTTTGACACCCAGAAAAACAATGGCGGTCTTGATAAACCATTCGGGCTTGGCAGCTTCACTCAGGTAGCTTGCAAAGCCCTTGAAGAAATTACCGATGATAAGACCGATAATCAGGGCCAGGATGAACGATGCCCCCCCGCCAAGGGATAAAGCGAAATTCAGTCCGTATTTGTGCCAATTGGTCTTGTTGGCCGCAAAGAAGGCATGATGGCCGATAAACCAGGTGGCAATGGTCAAAAAATAAATAATTGTCCAGCCGACCAGATAGCGCTTCATGTCCCACTTCATACAATAGGCCCCGATACCGGTGGCAATGGTGAAGATTACGTAGGTCCATATTATACTCCACCATCCCAGACTCTTGTAAAAAGCCTTGGCAGTGAGAGAATACTTACCACCCAGTGCGTAAAAAGCATGACCGATTGCACCTGTTCCACCTTCAGGCACGTTAAAAACCCATTTTTTGGGATAAACTGCCCACCCGACCAGGTCTACGCCGGTAATGGACAGCAAACCCAGTCCGAAAAAGAAAAGCCCCATCCAGACAGCCCACCAATCTTCCTGGGAAAGCATGCCTGAATACCATTTTCGATTGACAGATGTCATAGATTTTCCTCCCTTGCCTGTACCGCAGCATTTTTCTATGGCTGCAGCACATTTTCTTTACCTCAAGATTAACCTCTTACTTCCACGATCCGGTTGAAATAATGCTGCGCGTATTGGCGTATCCACTGGGGTATGGTTGCATTGTTGAAGGCCATGAAAACTTTTTTCACCTGCCCGCTGTCTACCAGGCGCATGGATCGCATCTTCGTTGCCAGGGTAATGTCCAGTTGTTCCAGGGTGGGCGCTTGCACTTTAAGCAGTTCGTTTTCCGCCACCCAGTCCTTGCCGTTATGGCTGATTATCATTTCCATGGCTAACCTCGATTCATCTATTCTGCTTCCATGCATTATTTAAGAATTGACGTGGGAACTATAAATAATCCGATTACCAGGACAACGATTGCAATCACGAAAGACCAGACAACCAGCTTGGTCTCCACCGGGTCCCAGGGCTCGGCATCGGCCAGAACGTCTTCTGCTTCGTACTGGCCACCGGTCAATGCACCTTGTTCCTTTTCCGTTGACATAATTCCTCCTTTCAGAAATGTGATGTTGGCTTAACAGGTTTTTAAACAAGCTTAAGACGATATGATCTTGTCCCCGGCCTCAGGGGCATTTTATTGCTGCCCGATTAGAAACTGAGCAAAATGCATACCACGACGCCCTGGCGATATTTTGCTATATTTTCAGTACAATAAAAACTGTATCATCCTGAAGGTGCTAACTCCTGTTAGCAGTCAATGAATTCCTGTTGGCACCTTTAAGGCGTCTACGGCCAGACCGCTGGGTCCGGTCACTTGTTTTAGTTTGAAACCAAACCCGGGCTTGTGGTAGCTTTCCAGAACGAAACAGAAAGATGATAGACAAGAACTAAACCGGCAGGAAGAAAAGGTTATGGCCGAAAAAAAATTCAGCCTCCAGACACGGTTCCTGATGGGATTGGCAGCATTTGCCATCGCTATGGGGGTAGCTTTTGGAGCAATTCTCTATTTTCACCTTCGATCGGTGATGATCCAGGAAGTAAGTGACAAAGCCAACCTGATCCTGGCCGAAGCCGATGCCATCCAGGATTACGTCCGCCGAGATCTGCGGCCGGCCATGTTCGATGTACTGCCGCCGGACAAGTTTATCATCAAGGCCATGTCGTCTTCATATATTTCACGGAGGGTGATCCAGCGCCTGAACGTTCATCCGGCCCATTATTACTATCGCAGGGTAGCCGTCAATGCACGTAACCCCGAATCCATGCCCAGAGACATTGAACTGCGCCTTATAGATTACTTTCAAAAACATCCCGATACGGCTCGCTGGGAAGGCACTGAAATTATTGAAAATGAACGTTACCACCTCAGCGCCCGTCCGGTAATTTATGCATCCAGCTGCATGCGCTGTCATGGATCTCCTGCCGACGCCCCCAAGGAATTGATCCAGCAATACGGAAACAAGCGCGGTTTTGGATACCAGGTGGGTAAAATCAGCGGGCTGGTGATAGCCGGTTTCCCGGTACGCAGCACCATTAACCAGCTGGTTGATATAACCTTCGGCTACTTGATTATGTATCTTACCGGGATGGTTTTTTTCTTTGCCCTGATAAGCATTTATTTCAACAAGCTGGTGGTCCACAATCTACACCGGCTTACCGGGGTCTTCCGGCAGCATTTTTCAGATACCAGGGAAATCAGTATCCTGGATCGACTAAGTACCAAGGATGAAATAGAAGGCCTCCTGGGAGGAATGCAGGAACTTGTCCGGAATCTGTTCAAGGCCAGAAAGCAGTTGGAAGACTATACCGCCAATCTTGAAAACATGGTTGCTGAACGCACAAGCGAACTTAAAAGAGAAGCCGACCGTCATAAGACCGACGTGCACCTGTTCGTCAAAGTCCTGGAAGGTTTAAACCGGTCAACTACCCGCCAGGACCTGATTCATTACGCCATCGGACAGCTGGCAAGGCGTTTTAAGGCCAAGCACATAGACTATTTCTGCACCGTGGTATCCCATCAGATCGTCTCCTGGCCCGACCGTAATTGCTCTGCCTCAATGCCTGCCAATTGGCAGGAGATAATGTCCCGGGACAGGGTCGAGCTGTCAGGCAGGCGAGTCTGCTTTCCTGTTAAATCCCAGGACTGTCAATGGGGCCTGTTGTGCATGGAATGGGAACACCCCTTGAGAATCGACCGGCAAACCACAGACGTCCTGCTGGCTGTCGGCCAGCAGCTCGGCATGGCCCTTGAAAACATCCAGGCCATCCGGGATCTGACCATGCAAAAAGATATGCTCCAGTCGGTTTTTGAAAGTATTTCCGACCCTCTGCTGCTTCTCGACAGCCGGGGGCGAATCCTGATGACCAACCGTTCAGGTTACGTGCATACTACCAAAACCGATGATGGCATCCTCCTGCTGGACGATAAATGGCAACAACACCTGGGACTGAATCTTGATGATGCAGGAAAGGCCAACGTAATTAAAAACTGTTTCCGCCAAAACCGGCCCTGGTCGAAAAACATAGTTTTACCCGACCGGCGCTCTTTCCGGGTCAGTGTTTATCCGGTGTCCGGTTACCAGTCCCGGCATGATTGTGTGGTAATGTATCTGCGGGAAAATACAACTGAAAAACAGATGCTGGACCGGCTCCAACAGGCCGAAAAACTCAGTGCCGTGGGACAACTGGCTGCCGGCCTGGCCCACGAAATCAACAATCCGCTGGGAACCATTCAATGCTACACCGATTTGCTGACCAATCAGATTTCAGACAAGCAGTCCCTGGACGATCTGGGCATTATCGCAAAACACACCCGCCTGGCCCAGGACGTCCTCAACCGGCTTTTAAACTTTGCCCGACCCAAAGCCTGCGTTACTGAAAAATGCGACCTGAATACGGTCGTCGACAACGCCGGCAAGGTTTTCAAGGTTCAATCCGGCTCCAAGAATATCAAACTGGAAATCGATCTTGCCCCCGGGCTTCCCCAGATCAGGGGTGATGCAGGTGCAATCGAACAGATTCTTACCAACCTGTGGCTGAACGCTTTTGATGCCGTTGAACCCGAAACGGGATTCATCGAGTTCAGTACCGGCCTGTCAGAAGACACCCGCTTTGTAATCCTTAAGGTCAGGGACAATGGTCCGGGTATAGAAGAACAGTGCCTGGATCGTATCTTCGACCCCTTCTTTACCACCAAAAAAGTCGGCAAAGGTACCGGTCTGGGTCTGGCCGTGGTTTACGGGATCATGCAGGAACTCACGGGGCGGATAGAAATGGAAAACCGGCAAGGTGCGATTTTTACATTGTATTTTCCTGTCTGGGATGGAAACAATCATGAACAATGAAGCAATCATCCTGATAGTGGACGATGAGGACGATTTCCGCAAAGGACTTCTGCGAATCGTGCAGACAGGACTCAAGCAGGTTCGCTGCCTGGATGCGCCATCGGGAGAACAAGCCCTTGAAATAATCAGAAACCAGGCCGTAGCAGTTATGCTAACCGACATGCGAATGCCCAACATGAGCGGTATCGAGCTGTTGGAAAAAGCCCAGGTCATAGCCCCCGAGCTTACCACGGTTGTCATAACCGCCTACGGTACGATCGAAGACGCGGTAAGGGCTGTAAAAAAAGGAGCCTATGATTTCGTCACCAAACCCATAGACAAGACCGCCCTGATTCATGTCCTTACCAAAGCTCTGGAAAGGCATGAACTGCTGAGCGAAAACAGGATCCTGCAAGCAAAGGTCGAGGCCCTGGGAACAGATAAAAAAATGATTGGTGAAAGCCGGCCCATGGAACAGCTTTTCAAACAAATATCAGCCGTGGCCCGGACTGATTACACGGTGCTTATCAGGGGCGCTTCGGGAACCGGTAAAGAACTGGCGGCACGGATGATCCACCGCCTGTCTTCCAGGGCGACCAGGCCTTTTTTATCTATCAATTGCCCGGCTATTCCGGAACCGTTGCTTGAAAGCGAGTTGTTCGGATACGTCAGGGGTGCTTTCACCGGGGCAGACAAGAACCACACCGGGCTTTTCGAAGCCGCGGCCGGAGGCACCCTGCTCCTTGATGAAATCGGTGATATAAGTCACAACATCCAGGCCAAGTTACTGCGCGTGCTGCAGGAAAAAGAAATCCGGCCGGTAGGTTCCAATCAAAAAAGGAAAATCGACGTTCGTATCCTGGCCACTACAAACCAGGACCTTGAAAACAAAATCACCGCAGGCAGTTTCCGCGAAGACCTCTTTTACCGCCTCAATGTACTGGGAATTACAGTACCCCGGCTTGAGGAACACAAGACGGACATTGCCCTGCTGGTCCACCATTACCTGCAGAAAACATGTTCCGAAATGCAACTGCCCCTGCGGGGTATCTCACCTGATGCCTTGGCGTTTATAAGTGAGCAACCCTGGCCGGGCAACATACGCCAACTGATCAATTTTGTCCGCCGTCTGGTTGTTTTTTCCGAGAAAACCGATATCGATCTTAACCTTGTAAGGCTGGTGGCAAGCTGCGAAAACAGTGGTCAAGGCACCGTCCCGAAGCAACTGCCCCCTTACAAACAAGCCAAGGAAAAAGCAATTGCCGCTTTTGCCCGCCAATATGTCCAGACGGTGCTTGCTCAAACCGGGGGCAACATTTCCCAGGCAGCCCGTTTAAGCGGGCTGGAACGGGTCTCTTTGCAAAAAATCATCAAGCGGTTGAACATCGACCCGGCCGGGTTCAGCACATGAACCAGACACCACGGGGTACAATTATTTTAACCTTAGGGTAAGTATCTCCACCTCTTGACAAGGCAACGCCAATGATTATGCTTTTGCCGCGAGGTGTTCAGACAAGCTGCTTGAAAAAGCAATTGTACCTTGTTCCGATTTTTCGTCCAATCATTCAGATAAGGAAAGTACCATGAAGAATGATTTGAGGAAAAATTCTGGAATGAACAAATTGTACCAGCAATACAGAAAAGCTTTCAGGATACCCGAAAATCTTAATTATTATTCCCCGGAAGATTTCAAGCGTGCAGAACGCAAGTTTATCAAACTCGGCCTGACCAGAGGTATAGAAGGCCTGTTGCATTGCTGAGCAGTTACCGGCGAAAGCCGGGCCGGGACAAATTTACCATGCGCTTTATTAGGATCAGTATCGGCAGTAAGTAAACCAGGAGGTGGATTGATGAACAGCCATGTTTTGGGGCTGCGCCGGCAGTGGATTACGTTGGGACTGATTTTTTTGGGAGTATTGATGACAGCCACGGCTGCTGTGGCAAAGGATGAAAGACCAAACAGACTCCTGACTTTTGCCGCCGAGTACCCGGGGGTGGTGATCGGCTCAGAAGACGATGTCAGTATGGATCTTGTGTTGCACAACAAGGGCAAACAGGATGAAACCGTTTTTTTGTGGGTCGCAAAGAAACCAGCCGACTGGCAGGTACGTATCAAGACTTATCGTTACGATATCACCGGTGTTCATGTTCCTGGCGGTGAAGACAAAATGCTGACCTTCAAGGCTTCCCATGAGAAAAAAATACCTCCAGGCGAGTATCTGTTCAAAATCGGCGCTCGTTCCGAAGACGGACATTTTCGGTTTATCCGCGAAATAAAAGTAAAAGTTACTGCCGATAAAAAGAGCGGCGATTCGAAAGGAATCGTCCTGACAACCTCCTATCCGGTCCTAAGAGGACCGTCAGATGCCAAGTTCGAGTTTTCCCTTGAAGTTCAAAGTGAACTTGACGATGACGCGATTTTCGATCTTTTCGCCAAGGGACCCGATGGATGGGAGCTGAATTTTAAACCGGCTTACGAATCAAAGTACATTTCCAGCCTGCGCCTGAAATCACGGCAAAGTTCCTCTGTCGCCCTGGAGGTTAAACCTGCACCGGGCACAACCGCAGGTCAATATCCGATAACCATCAACGTTTCGTCCGGTGCCGCAAAGGCCGAGGCCAAGTTAACTGTTGTGCTGACCTGAACCTACAAGCTGGATGTCGGAACAGTAGACGGCCTGCTTTCCCTCACGGCCAAGCGGGGCAAACAGGCCAACCTTTCTTTTTTCGTCAAAAATACAGGTTCTGCCCCCAATAACAACATCGAGTTTTTGTCTTTCAAACCTGAAAACTGGAAAGTTGAATTCAAACCAGAAAAAATACCAACCCTGGCACCTGGAGAACTCAAGCAGGTAGAGGTACTCATCACACCTTACGAAGACGCCCTGGTGGGAGATTATGCCGTCGACCTGCGAATTGAGGGTGAAAAAGTCTCCAAACCGCTTTCTTTGCGGGTCACGGTAAAAGCTTCTGCCGCCTGGGGCTGGATTGGAATAGCCATCATAGTATTTGTGGTATTGGCAATGACGGCCCTTTTCCGCAAACTCGGAAGACGATAAAGGTGAAACATGGCGCAGGAACCGATTATCGAAACCAGAAAGCTCACCAAGGTTTACAACGGACAACCGGCTGTTGACCAACTTGACTTGACAATCTACCCTGGTGAGATATTCGGTTTTTTGGGACCTAACGGAGCCGGTAAGACAACTACCCTGCTGATGATGCTGGGTCTTACAGAGCCGACCAGCGGCACTGTACGGGTAATGGGCCTTGATCCTGTCCGCCATCCGCTGGAAGTCAAAGCCTCCATCGGGTATCTCCAGGAGAACATGGGTTTTTACCGGGACCTAACCGGCCGTCAGTCCCTGACCTATATTGCCCAGCTGAACGGCCTGGACAATAAAACTGCTGATGAACGTATTGCAGAGGCGTTGCATGCTGTCGGAATGGAAGGTGCGGCTGACAGGCAGATAGTTACCTATTCACGGGGTATGCGGCAGCGTCTGGGAATTGCCGAGGTATTGATCAAGAACCCCAGAATAGCATTTCTCGATGAACCGACCCTCGGGCTTGACCCGGACGCCACCAACAAGATGATGGAACTTATCGAAAAACTTTGCCGCAGCAGGAAGATGACCGTGGTACTTTCATCCCATTTTCTCAACCAGATCCAGAAAATCTGCCAGAAAGTCGGCATCATGATTGATGGACGACTGGTGGCCCAGGGACCCATCGACCAGCTTGCCAGGGAAAAACTGGGAATCGGTGACCGCACCTTCACCTTGGAAGAAATCTACATGCATTATTTTCAGGAGCACTGACCATGAAAG
>JALVQM010000074.1:10939-18885 GCA_027025615.1 Desulfobacteraceae bacterium
CCATGAAAGGGTTTGTGGCCATTTACCGCAAAGAGCTTGCCGATCATTTCAGCAGCTATCGTTTCCTTATTCTTTTTGCCCTGATAGCCATGGTGAGCCTGATCACAGCTTATCTTGCAGGCATGAACATGGCCAAGGCCCTGGAAGGTCGTACACGCCCGACCATGGTATTTCTGCACCTGTTCACATCGGCCGGGGCCGGTTTTTCACTGGTTCAATTTGTAACTTTTTTTGGGCCCCTGCTGGGACTTCTGCTGGGATTCGATGCCATCAACCGCGAGCGCAACGAGGGAACCCTGAGCAAATTGCTCAGCCAGCCCATCTACAGGGACGCTGTCATCAATGCCAAATTCCTGGCTGCGGTAACCCTGATAGCATTGATGCTGACGGCCATCGTTCTGGTGATAACCGGGTTGGGAATGCTGGTACTTGGTATAGTCCCGGATGCCGAGGCCCTTGGTAGAATTATAATCTACCTGGTCTTAAGCATTGTTTACATTTCCCTATGGCTGGCTGTGGCCATCCTGCTCTCCATCTTGCTCAGGTCCGTGGCCACATCGGCCCTGGCAGCCCTGGCTATCTGGATCTTTTTCTCGTTTTTCGTATCCATAGGCGCCAATGCGATTGCCAATGCGCTTACAGCCGATGCCCCCCCGGATGACCCGGGCACCATAGTAAAACAAACGATGATCGAAAATGCCATCAGCATCCTTTCCCCCATGGTCCTGTACACCAATGCAACAGCCACCATTGTCGATCCAGCCCGTAAAACCACCCGCAGTGTAATCCAGGTTGGAATGATGGAGCAGCTTTCCATGGCCCGCTTTTCCGGCCCCCTGCCCCTTGGTCAGAGCCTGTTGGTAGTGTTGCCCAACATTATTTTCCTGGTCTGCCTGACGGTAATCTGTTTCGCGGCCTCGTACATGGCTTTCATGCGCCAGGAGATACGCTCACTGTGAAAAATCTTTCCAATCTGAAACCCGCGGTTCCCCAATCCTGGCTGATAGGGCTGGCCGGCAGCATCTGGGCCGGGGTGGGAGCCATGCTCTGTCATCTGGCCATTGGCTGGTTGCAGCCGGTGGCGGCCCGGGAAAAATTTCTTCTTTTCGGTCTGGGTATTGTTCTTGCGCTGGCAATGTACCGGACCATGTTTGCCCGGCTGGTATCCAAAAACCTCGCCCGCATTGAAACCCTGCCTGCCAGGGGATGCCTGTTTGCCTTCCAGCCCTGGCGAAGCTACATCCTGATAGTCCTGATGGTTATGTTGGGTCTGGCCATGCGGCATTCTCCAATTCCCCGACCGATACTGGCCGTGGTTTATACTACCATTGGGGCTGCCTTGCTGATGGGAGCTGTTCAGTACTGGCGGAAGCTTTTATAGTTCCATAAAAAATCGATGGAAAACCGAATCACCCGTGAGTTCGGGGTGAAAACAAGTGGCCATGATCCGTTCTTGCTGGACAAATACAGGATCGCGGCCCATCCGGCAATGAATGAGAATTTGTTCCGACCATTGGACAATCCGGGGGGCCCGGATAAATATCGCCTCGAATTGTTTTCTGCCCAAAATCGGAATGTCCAGCCGGACTGCCTTTGAAGCCAACTGGCGACCGTAAGCGTTTCTACGGATACCGACCTCCAGGATCCCAAGCGGTCCGGTTTTGTCATCCACTTTTTCAGCCAGGACAATGGCGCCGGCGCATATCCCCCACACGGCCATCCCGTTCGCTATCCGGTCTTTTATGGGGCCTGCCAGTTTATATGCCCGCAGGAACTTGTTCATAACCGTGCTTTCACCGCCGGGAATTATCAGGCGGTCGCACCCCACAAGGTCCCCGGCCGACAGTACCAGACGATAGGGCACCCCAAGGGCCTGCAAATGAGGCAAATGGTCCTGGAAAGCGCCCTGGATAGCAAGCAAGCCTACCATGGTTTGAAACTAGATTCCCCGTTCAGCCATGTTGGTTGCCAGTTGTTCAATTTCGAGTCCTGCCATGGCCCGGCCCAGACCTCTGGAAATTGTCACCAGACGGGCAGGATCCCTGTAATGGATAACCGCCTGCACAATAGCCTCGGCCGTCCGGGCCGGATTTTCTGATTTAAAAATCCCTGAACCGACAAAAACACCATCAGCACCCATGGCCATCATCATGGCCGCATCAGCCGGAGTTGCAACCCCTCCGGCGGCGAAATTCACCACCGGCAGCCTGCCAAGCTCCATCGTGCGCTGCACAAGTTCCCTGGGCACGTTAAAATCAACGGCAGTCTTTTCCAGCCCGTTTTCATCCATTTCAGCCAGCTCCGCTATTTGCCGGTTAATGGTATGCATATGGCGGACTGCTTCAACAACATTGCCTGTGCCTGCTTCACCCTTGGTTCTGATCATGGCCGCACCTTCGTTTATTCGGCGCAAGGCCTCACCCAGGTCCCGGGCCCCGCAAACAAATGGCACCTTGAAACCTGCCTTATCGATATGGCCGAAGGGATCAGCCGGTGTCAAAACCTCGCTTTCATCGACAAAGTCAACCCCGATTGCCTCCAGGATCATAGCCTCCATGAAATGCCCGATCCTTACCTTGGCCATTACCGGAATGCTCACGGCAGCCATGATGGCCTCGATAAGGGCCGGATCGCTCATACGGGCAACCCCGCCTTGGCTACGAATGTCGGCCGGCACCCTTTCCAGAGCCATGACGGCGCAAGCACCGGCTTCCTCAGCGATCCTGGCCTGTTCAGGTCCGGTTACATCCATTATTACCCCGTTTTTGAACATCTGGGCAAAGCCCTTGTTGACTTTTTCGCGATACATTTTTAAGTCTCTCCTTAATTGTAAGCAGTTTTTTATAATACAAATTGTGCTATATAGTAGTACATTTATACAATTGGATTACTCATGTCAAGAACAGGATCCAGGCAAACCGACCACCTTTATCAAAAAATCGCGGCTGACATTGCGGCCCGGATATCAGCCGGGCAATACAAGCCCGGGCAAAGAATACCTTCCATCCGTCATTTTGCCTCGGTTTTCAGATGCAACAAGCTGACAGTCCAAAAAGCCTTTGGACTGCTTCGCAGGCAGGGAATCATCGAAAACATCGTCGGAAGCGGATCCTACGTGCGATACCCGCACAAGATAGGATCGACCGGAGAAATATTCGATTTTAAAACAGACTATATCGAGGTTGGTTTTTTCCCTTACCGGCAGGTCCAGGCAATATACAACGATTTATTCGTAAAGGAAAAATCAGGCGCCCTTGCACCGGTTGATGTCAAGGGGGAACCGGGTTTGATAAGGGCCTTGAGCCGCCTGTATCATGTTCCGGCTGAATCAATCATTATTATCTCCGGTGCCCAGCAGGGCCTGGATCTGATTGCCAAGCTTTTCGCCTTTAAAATTACCGACGCAATCCTTTTTGAAGACCCAACCTACCCGGGTGCCATAAGCCTTTTCAAGGCCAGGCATTTCGTCGCTATGGACGGCCAAGGTCCCAGACTGGATCAACTGGACAGCAAGCTACATAGCAGAATTCAGCTATTTTACAGCATGCCGGCGGTTCACAATCCCACAGGGCAGAGCTACAGTCCAAGGGTCAAAGAAGCCATTTCCCGGAGAGCCAGGAAGCACGATTTCTACATTATTGAGGACGATTATCTTTCCGAATTCGCCCGGCAACCACTGCCGCGATTCATCGACCTTGTCCCTGAAAACACCATCTACATCAAATCTCTTTCCCAAACCACGGTTGCCGGTCTCCGGCTTGGTTTTATGGTGGTCCCTCCCAAACTCTACGACAAGGTCCTGTACGCCAAGTTTACATCCGACATTGCCTCAAACGGCCTTGTCCAGAAGTTCTTTGCCAGGTTTATTGAAAAAGGTTATTACCAACAACATCTGGCAGCTATCGGTAAAAAAATTACCTACCGCAGAAAGCGGCTTATCCGGCTAATCGACTCCTTTGATTTCCTGGATTGCCACGGACATAGCCAACAAGGTTACAGCCTCTGGATCAGCTCAAAGCGCAAACTCGACATTACCAATGCGCCCTGGCGACGGGGCAGTGAATTTTCTTTTGATCCGAACTACCGCGATTACTTCAGGCTCTCATTCATGCACCTGAGCGACGACCATTTCGAACAGGGGCTCGATTACCTGGCAAAAATTTTACGCTACCTTGATTGATACAATTGAAAAACATGCGCATTTGGCCTTAAATTGCGGCCGCATAAAAGTTCCGCCCCCTGCAAGGGCTTGAAACCCCAACAGGAAAATCCCCCCAGGGGATGACAGGTCCATAGCCTCGGGCACAAGCCGGTGGACTGCACCAATCCAAAATAACCCCAACCCCCTGCCAGGCAGCGGTACAATCAACGAAACAGACAAGGGCCGGCGGCTCGTTTCAACAAGTCAAACCCATTGCTGATAAGGTGTTCAGGCGAGCAGCTTTTCCAGATCAAAACCGGCTACATCTCCCAAAGCTGTATATCGTTGCGGATGACAGGTCAGAATTATTATCTGCAGCTTTTGCTGCATCTCTTTCAGGATACGCAGAATTCTGCCCAACCTTCCTGCGTCGGTAGCCGTCAGTACATCATCCAGGACCAGCAACTGGCGCTGATCCCTGGCAAGTATCTCAGCCAGCGCCAAGCGGCAGACAAAATGAAGCTGTTCGCTCTCTCCGCCAGAAAGGTTCTCCAATCCGACCTGCTGCCGGGCCAGGGCAGGTTCCACAAAGGCAGGTTTAAGATTTTCGTCAAGTCCTACACGGCCCACTGTTGGGCCACCGATCCGTTCCAACAGGCGGGTTGCCACTTGTTCTAGGGGTTGGACAACCCTGGCTGTCATTTCCAGACGTAGCTGGCAAACTGTGCTGCGAAGCAGTTCGATAGCCTGAAGGCGCAACTGTTCCCTGTCTATGCGGGATTCAATGGCCGCCAGGCGTTCTTCGCAGGCAGCCAGCTTGGTGTAGGGCGCTTGGCGGGAAAGTTCGGCCACCTGACCCTCTGCGGTTTTTTCCGTGTCACGTAACTGGCGTTCTTCCTTCCGGGCAGCATCCAACTGCACTTCAAGGTCCTTGAGTTCCTCGGACGGATCAGGTCCGAATCTCTCCAACTGTTTTTCAAGATCCGGAATCGGCCCCCGGGATGCACTCCACTCCAGGGCCAACCTGTCAAGTTTTTTCCTGCGATTTTGCTGTGATTCCCCATCTTTTTTTAAATCTTCCAGGCGGACGCAGGCCCTGCTATATTCTGACTTTTTCCCCTCCAGACGGTCCCTGAGGGAATCCTCCTTTTTACGGGCCGCCTCCAGGGCTTCCCGACTCTGTTCAAATTCCGCCCTGGCGTCTGAAAACAATTTTTCATACTCCTGGCTTGCCTCGGAATATTCCTCGGCCAGGCGATCCACTTGGGGTAATGCCTCCTTCCAATCGGCAAATTCCATCAGGCAATTTTTCAAATCAGCATTATAATCTGCCATTTTTGTCCGCAGCAGATCCTCATCACCATCTTCAAGCAGCAGGCGGCGCTTTTCTTCAAAGCCCTTGACCTGGCTGTCGATCAACTCCGCCCGGTCCAACAGGGATTGAAGCTTATCCGGATCGCAGCTTCCAAAAGCCCGGGTAAGTTTTTCCAGCTCTTCTTCAGCCTGCTCCAACAATCGCTTTTGCTGATCCAGATCAGCGGCAGGCCCCCAGGCCCGCAGGCGGGCAACCCCGCAAAGCTCGATCACCACCTCCGCCGGCCCCTTGAAAATTGAGGGTCGGCCAACGTGCACCTTTGCGTCATTGTCCCCCTCACCTTTGATCACCTTGACATCAAGATCCCGGCAGGGATCAATTTCCAGGCGTAAAAAACTGCTTTCAATCCTGCCCCGTATTTTTTCACAACGGCTTGACAGCCGCCGAACCTGCTGGAGAATTTTGCGATCCGGAGCCAAAACAGCAGATCGTTCCTGCCGGGCCCGCTGCAACAACTCTTCACACTTCTCAATCTCCTTCAGGCGTTTGGACAGTTTATCAAGCTGCCGCCTTACCCGGATAAAATGCTGAGCCTGCTCCACCTTGCGCCGCAGTCGCTCTACCTTCCTTTTTTGCACTTCAAGACCATTCAAACGGGCTTTTTTAAGCTCAAACTCCTGCGCACGCAACTTGCTTTCTTTGGCAGCGGCAGCCAACTTTGCCTCTATCTGTTCTATCTCTTGGCCAAGCTGCCCTGCCTCAACCGATGCCGCATCCACCTGATTTATCTTTTCAGCAAGGGCCTGGTACTGGGCTTCTGCCGCCCTGGCCCGCTGTATGGCCCCTTCGAGCTCTTTTTTAACCTGTGAATATTGTTCAGCTCGCCGCCTGGCAGATTCTAACTTCTGCCTGATTGCCTCCACTTGTGAAACTGCCCGTTTCCTGCGTTCCTGCAAATCTTCCACCTTGAGCCGAGCCTGTTCAAAAGCTTGTTGCCGTACCGCAAGACTCTGCAGTTTTTCTTCAAGTTGTTTTTTCTCAGCCTTGAGACGCACAAGATCCGGAGCGTTCTTACCGGTCCTTAGCTTGCCGGTCCGGGTAAAATACTGATTGTAACGCTTCTCGATTTCAGCCTCGATGGGTCCTCCGACGCTCCGGGACACCTGGACTCCAAGGGCCTGTTTAATATCTCCAACCACGGCAGGCGACACGGAATCCAGCTCCATACGGCCCTGGGGCGCCCAGAGAACCTGGCACAGCCCGTGATGCTCCGGCTTGGAGAGCCCTCTTCCAGGCAAATTGTCGGAAAACAGGCTCCTGACAAATTCATCTGCCTGGCGTCCTTCCTTGAACGGCTTGAAGTCTCCGCCCTCTTTGCGCTCCAGGCGCGCAAAGGGCTGGAGTAAAAATTGTTTGCTGAACCGGTAATCGACATCGTCCCGGACAAACTCGATGGTTACCCTGGGAGCCAGATCCCTTCCCCAGGGCCTGATTTCTTCAATAAGGCGCCCGCTGACCTGGTGGCTGTCAAAAACGGCCCGCTGGAGAGCTTCGAAAAGGCTCGATTTGCCGGTTCCGTTGGGAGCATGAATGATGTTTATCTTTTCTGAAAACGGCCCCAGGACGACCTGCTCAAGGATGCATCGCCAGCAAGCAAGGGACAAACGCTTCAGGATCATGCTCCTACCTCCTGGGCGATCATGAAAAGCTCCATCAGGGCGGCCCGGGCCACCTGCCTCTGATCTGCCGAACCCGCCGTGGCCTGATCCAAAAGCCGACGGGCCGCCTCCTGGATATATCCGGCAGGCAGTTCTTCAATCCAGCCGGAATCGGAAGGCGAAGGCAGCAGGCGGGAATTGTCAATTCTCCCATAGAAAAACCTTGCCTGGATTAATTCTTCCATCCGTTTTAACTTCCCGTAGGCGCCCGGCAACAGCAGTCCGGTCAGCACAAGTTCCAGCAATGTGCTTTCAGCTGCCGGCCACTTTTCAAGTTCATCGACCAGAGCCTGGTAATCGTCCGCTTCCTGGATATGCTTTTCATACCTTTCCCATTCCAGGCGGCCGGTTTTAACAGTCTCAATCACAGGCCTGGCTCCTGCTTCGGGAATTTCCACCATGAGCACATTGCCGCTGTTGCGTTCTGCAAAACGGGTCGGCTCATGGGTTCCGCAGTAAGCCATGCGCACTGCCCCGCTCTGGTCATCAAACAAATGAGTTGAATGCCAGTGCCCCAGGGCAAGGTAGTCTAATTGCCTTACACTGGCCGCATCCCTGGCAATCGGGAAATCGGTTTCACCGGGAACAACCTCTTCCACGCTGCCGTGGGCCAGCCCAATACATATCTTCGTCTCTGTCCCGGCATCAATCCAGGCGGTAGGATCGGCCCTGGAAAATTTTTCGGTCAGGGGACAGGGAAAAAGAACGGCTCCATCCAGCGCTACAGGTTCCGGATGCCGCATGATATGGAGATTACCGGCCGCTTGCCAGG
>JALVQM010000074.1:18895-19381 GCA_027025615.1 Desulfobacteraceae bacterium
CTCAACACCATTGTCCTCAAAGGTATCGCCGGCCACCAGGATGAAATCAACCTTTTGCCGGATGGCTTCTTCCACCACGGCAAGGGCTGAATCCAGGCGGGCCTGGCGTACTTTTTCGGCAACCTCTCCTACATGCCTGGCTCGCATTCCCATCTGCCAATCAGAGGTGTGCAGAAATCTGACCATCTGATTCTCCATTCATGCCGTATACAAAAATTTGAAAATCACCATGGATTTGAATACCAAGTTTTGCCTGTTCAGTCTACCGCCAACGACCTGGCAACGTACAAGGATAAATAAAATTTTGTTTCCAATGACCATATCCCGGCAAGACGAATTCAGTTTTTTGTAATTTTTGCCATATATGTAAAATTTTCTATTTGTTATTTCAATTTCGTAATTTCATCTGACATATAGTACATAATTGTATATTTTGACATATAGCAAGAAATAACCGAATATTATGTAATTCATTGTTAATATTGT
>JALVQM010000075.1 GCA_027025615.1 Desulfobacteraceae bacterium
GTCACGATCCTGTTGGTAATGGATGCCTGCTGCCCAGGGGGCCGCTGAGAGAACCACTGGAAGCTCTGGACAGGGCGGGAGCAATGGTTCTTACCTTCAAGACCGGGCAAGCCCGGACAGCACCCCGGCTTGGCTGCAAGGGCCCTGTTTTCCAGGCCCTGTATCGGCCCGTGGTGATTTTGAGATTACCGCCCGGCAAACACTGTCAGGTTTGCTGGCCTGATCTATGCCTGCCGGCCGAACCCGAAAAAACCCTGCATGGCAAGCCGGCCCTGGTATTCAGCGCCGTTGCCCGTAACCTGGATTTCAGGCGCAGCGTGGAAACCATGGGTGCCATGGTGGCCGGTTGGCTGGACTTTGCCGATCACCACTGGTTTAGCGCCGCTGATGTTGAAATGATAAAGGCAAAGGCCTTCGATTCAGGGGCGGAGATCCTGGTTACCACCGCCAAGGATTTCGTACGGTTGGCTGGCTATCAATGGCCCCTGGAACTGGTTGTCTGCGATCTTGAGGTTGATCTTGGAAAACAGGATGAACGTTTCCTGGCTTTAGTGCTCAAAGAACTGAAACTTTACACTTGAAATTATGCAAAAATACAGACTTCCCTTGAAAGTACTCTTGGTTTTCGATGGCCGTCCGGGTCATGAAAAACAGAGCCGGGCCGTAGCCCAGGCCATGGCGGCCCTGACTGCCCTGGAGCTTTATACGGTCAAGGTAAGATTGCCTGGCATTTTGCCGGTTGCCTCTGATGCCTTGCGTTTCATGTTTCGAAAGACTGGTCGAGAGGTGGCCGGTTGGCCTGAAGCTGACCTGGTGCTGGGCACAGGCAGCGGTACCCACCTGCCTATGCTGCTTTACCGGCAGGCCAGGTCGCAAGCCAAGGTGGTAACCTGCATGTTGCCCGATCCTTTACTGCGAAGATATTTCGACTTGTGTCTGGTCCCACGCCACGATAGTCCCCCGGCAAGAAGCAACATTTTGCAGACAACCGGTCCACCCTGTCTTGTCCCTGGTAATCGGAGTCAGCGGGAAGACCGGGGGCTGATTCTGGTGGGCGGCGTGGATCAAAAAAGCCATTTCTGGCAGACCGATACGGTTGTTGGTCAGATTACAGCCATAGTTTCCCGCCTGAAAAATGTTACCTGGACGATTGCCTCATCACCACGCACGCCCGCAGATACGCTGTCCAGACTGGCAGTGCTTGCCGAAGGATCGGAAACAGTGAGTTTTTTTCCGGCCCAAAAAACATATGCCGGTTGGATAGAGGAACAGTATGCTGCCAGTTCCCTGGTCTGGGTTACGGCCGATTCCGTTTCAATGCTTTACGAGGCCCTTAGTGCAGGCTGCCGGGTGGGTGTGTTGCCGGTAAAGTGGAAAAAACCCACCAACAAATTTCAGCGAGGCCTGGATGAGCTTACCAGCGCCGGACTAGTGGTAAGTTTCGGTGATTGGCTTGGCGGCAGCCGGGATATGCCCACCCCTGCAAATATTGATGAAGCCGGCCGGTGCGCAAAGGAGATTTTGAAAAGATGGTGGCCCGCAAGATTACCGTAGTCCAGATGCTGCCCGAGCTTGATAGTGGTGGGGTGGAGCGCGGCACCCTGGAAATAGCACACCATCTGGCCACTGCCGGCCATACTCCCCTGGTAATTTCCCAGGGCGGAGCAATGGTTGACGAGCTTGTTGCCGGCGGCGGCCGTCATATTCCCATGAAATTTATCGGAGAAAAATCACCCCGCAGCTTGTCCCATCTTCCGGCATTGCGCAGGCTGTTCGGTTCCGGCCTGGTTGACATCGTTCATCTTCGCTCGCGGCTGCCCGCCTGGATCGGCTACCTGGCCCTGAAAAGCCTACCACGGTCCAAAAGGCCTGCCCTGGTCACAACTTTTCATGGTTATTATTCTGTAAATCCATACAGCGCCATCATGACCAAGGGGCAGCGGGTCATTGCCATTTCAAGGGGTATTGCCCGTCATTTGCGCCGGGTATACGGTGTGTCCTGGTCCAGGATCAGCCTGATTTATCGGGGTATTGACGAGGGGTATTTCGATCCTAAGGCGGTTTCTGACAGCCGCCTACAGCGGGCACGCAGGTGGATGGGAATTGAGCAGGTTTCTGAACCGCTTATCCTGATGCCGGGGCGGATTACCTTTATCAAGGGCCATGAGGTACTGCTAAAAGCACTGGCCGGAATGCAGGCTACG
>JALVQM010000076.1 GCA_027025615.1 Desulfobacteraceae bacterium
CGACAAACAGAATATGTTCGTTGCCTCCGACAACGGGCTGCTCATCGACTTTGCGCCTTTTTGTCCGCCTTTCGACAATCGGCAGGTAAACCTTGAAAACAGTACCCTTTCCAGGGGTGGAAGCAACAGCCACTCCTCCCCTGCATCCCTGAACCACTGCCTGCACCACGGCAAGTCCCATGCCGGTCCCCTCCCCCTTTTGTTTCGTGGTAAAATAGGGATCAAAAATCTTATCGATCAGGGCTGGATCAATTCCGCAACCTGTATCGGCAACCGTCAGGCGCAGGAAACGTCCGGGACTCATGGTCGGAAAATTATCTGTAAAAGCCCGGTCCAATTTTTCTTCATCCAGGGTAACTGCAAGCAAACCGCCGGTGTTCCGCATGGCATGGCCGGCGTTAGTACACAGGTTCATGATTACCTGGTGAATCTGGGTGGGATCGGCCACCACTATGGCATCGCTTTTAACCGCCGAATGCATTTCAATGGTAGAAGGCAGGGTGGCCCGCAATAATTTCAGTGCCTCCTTGATAATCGGTCTTACCTGAATAGGTTTAGCCTTGGCCTCTGTCTGGCGGCTGAAAGTAAGGATTTGCTGAACCAGATCTCTGGCCCGGTTTCCGGCCCTGACTATTTCGGAAATACAACCTTCGGCCACTCTACCATTGCGGGCGTCATCCATGGCAAGCTCGGCATAACCAAGAATGGCTGATAAAATATTGTTGAAATCATGGGCGATACCACCTGCCAGGGTGCCAATAGCCTCCATTTTCTGGGCCTGCAACAGGCGAGCCTCGGTCCGAATGCGCTCTTTTTCAAGGTTTTTTACCTTGGTGATGTCCACCGAAACCTGGATTCTGACCCAGCGCCCGTCGATCCATTTTATGGCCCGCTCGTAGTTGATGAACCAAAGATGGGTAACCGGATTTTCTCCTTCCCAGACCCTGAGTCCAACAGGTTGGCCGTGTCCATCAAGCAGATTTCTGCAATTGTCGCAGGGTTCGGACCTGCCCCGGAAAGCCGACCAACAGGTTTTGCCTGTCTTGTCACCTCCAAAAACCTCTTTCATGGTCTGGTTCATGAAGATAATTTCGTAGGTGTCCATGTCGGCTACAAAAATAGTGGCATCAATACTGTCGAGAACAGTAAGAAAAGTCTGGTGAGCCTCCTTCAGGGCCGCTTCAGCCTGGCGACGCTCGGTAATATCGCTCATCAGGTGTACATAACCGATCACCTGGCCGTCATCATTTCGCTGAGGATCGACTGAAACCTCGTACCAGCGGTCATTGATGGCAAGCTCCACTGAGGCCCTGGCCCCCTTAATCTGGGCCGCCCTGCATGGACAACCGGCTATGGGTTGGTCTGTCCCGTGCAGAATCTGACAACACCGTTTTCCCAGAACCTTTTTGGCCGGCAGTTTCAAAAAATCAAACATGGTCCGGTTGCACCGCAGTATTTTCTGCTCTTTATCCAGGATCATGACCGCTTCGTTCATGGCGTTGAAAGTCGTCTGCCAAAGCATGGAGGCAGCCTTTAAATCCTGTTCGCTCTTCCGGCGTTGGGTTATATCCTCCATGAACCCGTCTATGCGAACCACTTTGCCGTTTACGTAATGGGGGGTGGCCCGGTCTCGAATCCACTTGACCTGGTTGCCACGGGAAATAATCCGGTATTCAATGTCAATATGGGTCTTGGCCTTGAGGGCCGATTCGATTCTGCGAGTGACGTAAACGCGGTCTTCAGGATGAATGATGCGGGAAAAAAGGCGGGAATCCGCCATGAACTGCTCAGCCTTGTAGCCGGTCAGCTCCTCCATCCTTCCGGAAATGTAAAAATGAGAACAACTCCGGTCAGGTAAAGCCGAATAAACAACCCCGTGCATGTTTTTGCTAAGTTTCTGAAAACTGACTTCCTGCGGAAGGTGCCTCCCGGCTTCATTCTGCCCGGCAGACCGGGGAAGGCGGCTTGGTCGACTTTCCACTTCCGTCCCATTCTTGTTTTCCGGGCCTTCGATCAGGCTCGCCCCTGGAGTGACGGCCTGGATCATAAGAAAACGCAAGCCATCATGTTCTATCTTTGATATTTCGAGCTGGACACGAACCTGCCGACCTGCGTAATCGGTCATGATAGCGTCAATTTTAAGCGGTCTTGAACTCATCCGGGCGGCCAGGCACAACTCAGCAATAGACGGGGCCTTAAACAGTTGGAATTTTTCGGCCTGCCTGCCTTCCAAATCCTGTGCCGACAGGCCGCAGAAACGGCGGAACCCTTCACTAACGAATTCAAGCCTGAGATCCGGGTCAGAAACCAGCACCATTGCCACGGAACTCTGCACCAGGGCCTTGGCTAAAATCTCTGTCCCGGGCCGACCGGTTCTTGAAAACCCTCCTGGCTTCATCGTCGTCATGAAGGCTAAGATCCAATGTTTTCTGGTTTAGGGTCTACATCTTTGTAAAGATTCCGGTTGTAAAAAGCACAGATGGCTTCCCAATATAGCCGGAAATCGAGGGGCCATAAACGCAGGGCTTCACCAGTACATGCAGTACGCCACAGCCTTAGAGCCATACGCGATAACGACATCGGGCTTTGTCAATACTATATTCTCTAAGTAAACATTTCTTATACCGGTCTACAGTCACAGTATCAGCTACTGGCATGAAAAGGAATTTTTATATTACTAAAAATTTATACTCGTTGCAACCGTCCATCACTGTCAAACGGTTTGTTTTTAATTTGACGCCGGCACCATATTGGTGGTGTACTGTAAAACTACGTAAATAACATAGACTGTTAGCAGCCACACCCCCTGCCATCTATGGAAAAAGCGCCCTGATCCAAACGAGATGAAACTGCGGAAAGAATATAGAATAATCAGCATGGCTGGGAAATGGAACAGGAAAAAAGTATTGGGAATCGCCAGCGGACGGGCCGCCGCGGCTGCCCCGATTACAAACAGGCAATTTAGCACATCGGCTCCGACTATGTTTCCCACGGTAATCTCCGGATGTCCCTTGCGCACGGCGGCGACAGCCGTAATTAACTCCGGCAGGGAAGTTCCGAAGGCAACCATGGTAGCGGCAATAACATCATCCGGCACGCCGAGGCGCTGGGCGATTTCGGAGGCGGCTGGAATCAGCACCCTGGCGCCGACTACAACCATGGCAAGCCCTATGGCTATCATGGCCCAGCAAAGAGGCAACGACCTGGGGATTTCCCCGGTATCGGCCTTCTGTTCAGTGCTTACATCGCCCTGCCGGGCCCAACGGTAGGAAAGATACATGTAACCTGCCAGCAGCAGCAGGAATACAAAACCAACATTACGTGAAATATGGGGAACACCATCGCTGATTGCCCAGGCTGCCACGGCTGTCATCACCAGCAGGGTGGCCGAGCCCACCTGTACCCAACCGGTTCGGTCAAGAACAAATCGATTCATCGGAACAGGGGCCAGCACGCAAGTCAAACCGAAAATAAATCCGGTATCAGCAATAATTGAACCGACCCCGTTTCCAAGAGCCAGGCCCGGGTTACCCATGAAAGCGGCCATTACCGAAACAAACGCTTCGGGAGTAGTTGTGCCCAGGGAAACAATGGTGGCTCCGATAATAATTTTGGGCATACCGGTCCGTCGGGCAAGATCAACTACCCCTTCCACCATCCAACCGGCGCCTTTGGACAAAAAAAACACACAGAAACCAATCAGTACCAGCAAAACTCCGTTGGACAGCCCTGACATCAAAGTATTAACCGCGGTTTCATCACCAATCAGATGCAGCAATTCAGTTCCAGTCATCTCATCATCCGTTTCGGATTAAAGCCGGGCTCAAGCGGTTACAGGCCTCTTTCAGTTCTTCAGCCTACTTCTGACCTTGGAGTCTGTCTGTCGGAGACCTTTTTTGTCAAGTACTTTACGGACCGTTTCTGCAAGTTTGCGATTTAAAACAGGCTTAGTGATAAAAGCGGCAATACCAAGTTCGCGGGCCCGGTCGGCATCGATCCGGGAAGAAAACCCGGTACACAAAATTATAGGCATGTCGTTTCGCAAGGCCAGAATCCTGCGGGCCAATTCATCTCCGGTCATCCGGGGCATGGTCATATCGGTAA
Organism: Desulfobacteraceae bacterium; assembly: GCA_027025615.1. Lineage (GTDB taxonomy): Bacteria > Desulfobacterota > Desulfobacteria > Desulfobacterales > Desulfosarcinaceae > JALVQM01. The sequence continues at coordinate 4,105 of JALVQM010000076.1, forward strand.
TCACCAGATCAAACGCCTGGGGATCTTTTTCGAAAAGCTCCAGGGCCTGCCGGCTGTCTGTAAGGGAAGTAACCTGGTATCCCAGGCGCTTGAGAATCTCGGCAGTCATATTAACGATAATTTCTTCATCGTCAACAAACAGGATTTTTTCATTACCTGTTGCCAGGGTATGGTCTTCAATCTTTTGAGGGGCAGACTGTTTGCGGTATACCGGGATGTAAACACAAAAGGTTGTTCCTTTGCCCAACTGACTTTCCACCGTTACCGTACCGCGATAACTTTTGATGATACCGTGTAAAACAGACAGGCCCATCCCGGTACCTTTACCGGGCGGCTTGGTGGTAAAGAAGGGATCGAAAATCCGCTCCATTACTTCCTGGCTCATTCCACAACCGGTATCACTGACAGAAAGTTTGAGATACTTTCCAGGTTTCATCCCGGGCTGGGCTAGGGTGAAATTTTCATCGAGCACCACGTCATTTAGCTCAATGGTCAACACACCGCCTTTTTCTTCCATGGCATGATTGGCATTGGTGCAAAGGTTCATAATCATCTGGTGAATCTGGGTTGGGTCGGCGAGCACCAGGGAATCACTTGCAATGTACTGCCTTATTTCAATGGTGGCCGGTATCGATGCGCGCAGCAGCTTGACCACCTCCTTGGCTATCAGACGCACCTGGACCGGTTTGTATTCCTGCTCTTTCTGACGGCTGAAAGCCAGTATCTGGGAAACCAGCTCAGTTGCCCGGCGGCCCGCTTTCATAATGGCTTCAATGCTTTTTTTAGTCTTTGGATCACCTGTTTGCATGATGGCAAGCTCGGAATAACCGATGATGGCTGATAAAATATTGTTGAAATCATGGGCAATACCACCTGCCAGGGTTCCGATCGCTTCCATCTTCTGAGCCTGGCGGAACTGGCGCTGGAGCTGAAGCTGGTCGGTAACATCTCTTTTAACAGCCACGTAACTTACTATATTACCCGAATCATCAAGTACCGGTGATATGGAACCCTCTTCTTCAAAAATACTGCCGTCCTTACGGCGATTTACCAGGTGACCATGCCAGACATTGCCACTTGAAATGGTAGACCATAGCTGCTGATAAAAATTTTCGTCATGCTGGCCGCTTTTAAGAATACGGGGGTTTTTTCCGATAGCCTCGGTGCGTTGGTAACCGGTTACCTTTTCGAAAGCCGGGTTAACGTACTGGATATTTCCCTGGGGATCGGTGATAACCACCGATTCCCAGGCATGGTCGATCGCCGTAGCCAGCAAAAAGCGTTCGGCATCGGCCCGGCGGCGTTCGGTTATGTCTGTCAGGAAACCGAATCCACCCTGGGGCCGGCCCTGCTCGTCAACCAGGCCGGTGGCATTGACCTGGGTAAAAACGGGTTGCCCCTGGGAATTTATAAATGTAGCTTCAAAACTGTTGTGGCGCTGGTGAAAGATCTTTTTGAGTTGATGTACGAAATCTTCCTTTTGCTGCTGAACAACAAATTCACTAAGGCAATGACCAACAATCTCCGAGGGCTGGCGTCCAATTATCTCGCACAGGGAAGGATTGACATCGATTACCATCATCTTGTCATCGACCATCCAGTAACCTTCCATTGTGTTTTCAATCAAGCTCTGGTACCGGATGCGGCTTTTCTTCAAGGCTTCTTCAACTGCCAGGCGATCGCCGATCATTTGGTTTGCCATCCCGGCCAGATGGACCAACTCGGAAAAATACAACGATTTTATATCAATGGGCTTTAATTCCTGGGCAGCATCTTTGAAAAAAGCGGCAAAGACGTCAAAACTGTTTTGCAAACGCCGGCATACATACCTGGTAGACAAAAAAATGACACCCAGGACCAGTCCGAAAATCAGAAATATCCCCAAAGCGGTATCTTGGACCTGGTGTTCAAGCAAGGCTTTACGCCCGGCCACGGCTTTTTCAAGATCGACCAGAGGTACAGCGGCTTCAACCACCATGTTCCAGGGCCGGTACCACTGGAAATAACTGAGCAATTTGCCGGACTGGTTGGAATCCGATGGTGCCACCCTGTATTCCAGGAAGCCTTGACCATTTTCCCTGATCTTTTCCAGGAGCCTTTGATAGTATTTATGCCCATCAGCGTCTTTCGTATACTCCGACAGATAATTGCCGCTTGCCCCCGACCCTGGAGAGCCCACCAGCAATTCGGCGAAGCGATCACCACCCATAGGGTTCATGATCCGGTAAACTTTTATCCGGTTAGCGTTGTCTGAACCGTAACGCATATTGGCGATGAAGGTCAGGACTTCCCGCTGAACCTGGGCGGTATAATCCTCCAGGTACTCCCCGCAACATAAGATCAAGTCCAGAGGTTCGAAATACCGTACGTAGGTTATCTTGTCACTTACCGCAGTCCGGGTACCCGGCCGGGGCCACTTGTAACTGCAATAGCCGTGTTTTTTCGCAAGAGCGGTTTCAACCATATTTCTTACAAGGAAGACACCGTCAAGGTCCTGGAGGCTCATCAGGTTACGGCCTTCCAGTTCCGGCTTGACACTATGCATCTGCATAACGCCCTGGCTGTCCAGAATAAAATAATAACCCCGGCCGCCATCGAACCTTATCTTGCGCAGGGCTGTATTGACTCTTTCCCTGATGGCCGATGGAGGTATCAGAAACTGGTTGGCAAGAAAGATATGTTCTGCAATCTGGAAGGCCTGGTCCACCCTTTCCTTTATGATCAGGCGCATCTGCCTTTCTGCCAGGTCCTTCTTGTACTGCAT
>JALVQM010000077.1 GCA_027025615.1 Desulfobacteraceae bacterium
AGCCATAGGACGCCTGATGCCAAAGGCAACCTACAAATCTTTTGAAGACTCTACCGAGGCCGCTCTTGAAGTTCTCAACGGCAAGGCCGATGCATTTGTCTACGACCTGCCTTTCTGTGCAAGCTTTTACGAAAAACAGGGCACCGGCAAACTGATATGGCTTGACCAACCGATTACTTATGAACCCCTGGCCTGGGCCATCCGCAAAGGCGATCCTGATTTTCTCAATTGGCTCAACAACTTCCTGCGCCAGTTGCGCAATGACGGTCGTTATGAAAAAATTTATAACAAGTGGATTCGCAGCACGGCTTGGATGAAAGAACTCGATTAGAGTGTTGCTTGATAGTTGAAAGGTCTATTAGATTGCATGGATTGCAGGCTGGCCGTAAAACCGGCCAGCCTGCAGCAGTTTGCAAAACTGTAAACCGCGTGACCACGGAAAAGGCCCTGGCACTTACAATCGGCCGTACATCGGTTCGGCCGGTTTACTGTAAGCCTGTCACTTAATCTTTTCCGAACAGGATGGCATGTAAAAATCAGCAGCCGGTGCCATAATATGGTATTGTCGCCACCAGGGAACGTGGTCAACAGACAGCCCATCAGCTGTTTTCAAGGCCTGGATACAACTTGGATATTACAGATAATTATAAAGTCATCGACAAGCATCCATAAAGGGAACATTACAGACAGATGCAAGCATCAGGCATAGATCGAAACAGAAGCAGACTGAATCGCTACAGCTGGATGGGGGTTTATTTGCTGGGCCTGTTGGGTATCATGGTGGCCCTCTATCTGGCCACAATCAAAATTGACTACGTGTGGCGCTGGAATATTTTACCCAAGTATTTTTACAACCAGAGCCAGATAGCGATAGAAGCCAAGGCCGAAGGTACAATCGCTTCCATCAGGACGGGAAAAGAAAGGGCTGAAATAGAGCTTAAAACCGTTGATGGTACCATTGAAAAATACAAAATTCCAAGTACCGATGTATGGGTGGCTGAAGGAGACACCATCTATCCGGGAGATACCCTTGGGACTTACAAGGAATGGCGTGCCGGCCTTTTGACCCAGGGCTTGTACCTTACTTTGAAAGTCAGCCTTTATTCGATAATTTTCGGAATAATCATCGGAATGATTGGAGGGGTGGCCCGTATCTCTACCAACCCGGCTGCCAAATGGGCTGCCATGACATATGTTGAGCTGATCCGCGGCTCCCCGCTACTGGTGCAGATCTTTATTTGGTATTTTGTCCTGGCCACCCTGGTAAACGAACTGCTTAAAAAATACGGAATACCGGAAATATCGGCCATCTGGTACGGAATAGCCGCACTGGCCTGTTTTACGGGAGCCTATGTCACCGAAATTGTAAGGGCCGGAATCCAGTCAATTCACCGGGGCCAGATAGAAGCAGCCCGCTCCCTTGGAATGACCGGATTTCAATCTTTGCGCTATATCATTTTACCCCAAGCCATGCGACGTATTCTGCCACCCCTGGCAGGGCAGTTCATCAGCTTGATCAAAGACTCTTCCCTGCTTGGAATAATTGCCATCAGAGAGCTTACCAAGGCTACCCGCGAAGGAATAACGGCCAGTCTGCAGCCGTACGAATTCTGGTTCACATGCGCGTTGCTTTATCTCGTGCTTACCTTCACGCTTTCCATGTTTGTCCAATATCTTGAAAAAAGGATGGCTACACAGTGATCGAAGTACGTAATGTCTATAAAACATTTTATGTCCCCCACAGGGTCGAAGCCCTTGTGGACATTTCCATAGAAGTTGCCGCCGGAGAAGTTGTCGTGGTAATCGGCCCTTCGGGTTCTGGTAAAAGTACACTGCTTAGATGCCTCAACCACTTGGAAACAGCCAACAAGGGACACATTCTGGTCGACGGTATCGACATTCTAGACCCGAAAACAAATATCAACAAGGTCCGGGCTGAAGTGGGAATGGTTTTCCAATCATTCAATCTTTTTCCCCACAAAACCGTGGTCGAGAATATAACCCTGGCCCAGCTTGTAGTGCGCAAACGCAAAAAGGAGGAAGCCCTGGACAAGGCCATGACCTTGTTAAAAAAAGTAGGTATTGAGGACAAGGCTAACGTCTACCCTGACCAATTGTCCGGAGGACAGCAGCAACGGGTTGCCATCGCCAGGGCCCTTGCAATGGACCCCAAGGTAATGCTTTTCGATGAACCTACTTCGGCCCTTGACCCTGAAATGATAGGTGAAGTGCTGGACGTAATGAAGACTCTGGCCAAGGAGGGAATGACCATGGTGGTGGTTACCCATGAAATGGGATTTGCCAGGGAGGTGGCTGATCGGGTGATTTTCATGGACGGTGGCCGCATCGTGGAAGTTGGGACCCCTGAACATTTTTTTACCAACCCCACCCATGAGCGAACCCAATTGTTTCTGAGTCAGATCCTCTAGCTGATTAAATGAAATTTCAGGCGGCTGTGATAAAACCAGCCGCCTTTTTGCGCCTTGCTTACCCCATATATTGTTATAACATTAAACGCCAAACACTGTACCTTGTGTTTTTCCTCTTTACAGGAGGCCATATTCACTGGTAATAAGTATTGGTTAAGTACCAAGAGGAAAATCACCTTGGGAGCAGCTGTCAATGAAAATCAAAAAACTGGAAATAATTGGATTTAAGTCCTTCCTTGAAAAGGCCAGTATCCAGTTTCCCGGGGGCATTTCGGCCGTTGTAGGCCCGAATGGTTGCGGAAAGAGCAATATAATCGATGCCGTTCGTTGGGTTATGGGAGAGCAAAGCGTCAAACAGCTCAGGGGTAAAAGCATGGAAGACGTAATTTTTGCCGGCGCCAGCGGCAAGCCGCCCCTGAATATGGCAGAAGTCAGCCTTACCCTGCTCAATGACAACGGCAGCGCCCCGGAAGAATTAAAAGATTTCAGCGAAATCAATGTTACCCGCAGGTTGTATCGTTCAGGCGAAAGCCTTTACATGATAAACAAGCAGCCCTGCCGTTTGAAAGATGTCCACAACCTGTTCATGGGAAGTGGCATGGGCCCCCGTACATATGCCGTTATTCAACAGGGGAGCATAGGTGCCATTACCGAAGCCGGCCCCGATGAAAGACGGGTATTTATAGAAGAAGCCGCCGGGGTTACCAGGTACAAGTTGCGTAAAAACGAAGCCCTGCGAAAAGTAAAAGCAACAAACCAGAACTTGCTGCGGATCAACGATATAATCGTCGAACTGAACCGTCAAATGGCGGGGCTCAAACGCCAGGCCAAGCGCGCAGAACGTTACAAGGGTTTCCAGAAACGCGCCAGACAAATCGACACCTGCTTGCTGTTACATTATTTTGACGACTACAATCGCCAGATAGAACAAGATGAGAATATAATAAAGCAGCTGAAAGACACTGACTTAAGCCGGGTCGCTCAGTTAAAGAAAATAGATGCAGCCGTTGAAGCCGTAAAACTGGAACAGACCCGCAAGGGAGAAGAAATTTCCCGTCGCAGTGCCCTCAAATTCGAAACCCAGCGTCAAATAGACCGCAGTGAAGCCGAGTTAAAACATCTCAAAAGTGAAATAGAGCGGCTTTCAAATGAAATCCGGGAAATGGAATCAACTGCCGGAGATCTGGAAGCCAAATCAGAGGCCATTGTTTCCGAAATAGACCAGGTCAGGCAGCAGAACAGCCAATTTGAAGAAAATATCATCGCCATAAAAAATAAAATCGAGGGACGCAGGCAAGAACATGAAAAGCTCCAGGACCAACTAGCCCTCATGAACCGTGAGCTTGACGCGTTGAAAGATCAAATGATCCAGCTGGCAGCCGAGGAGGCGCGTTATAACAATATTTACCAGACAGCCTCAAGCAATAAAGACTCTTTGCTGCGGCGGCTTAAAAAAATTGATGAAGAAGTTGTTCTTGCCGGGCAAAAGCTGGCTCGGCTGAAAGAGGCCGAAGCCGAAGCCAGGGACAGGTGGCAGTCGGTAACAGAAGAAATCAAGGTTATCAAAAAAACAATCACCGAACTGGAACAGCGCCTGGGGTCCCGATCAGATCAATTGGGCAGGCAAGTTAAAAAAACCCAGGAGCTGGAATTGGAACGCAATAAGCTCAAATCCGAGCAGGCTACCCTGTCAAAGATGGCAGCCAACTACGAATGGTATAAAGACGGGGTCAAGGCCATCATGAAGGGCGGAACCAAAACAGACCCTGCTCTTGGAGGTGTTCTGGGGCTCCTGGCCGAAGGCTTGGAACCTGAACCGGGTTTTGAAACCGCGGTGGAAGCTGTCCTTGGAGAAGCACTCCAGTACATTGTGGTTTCCAGTCACGAGACGGCCAGGCAGGCTATCTCTTTTCTTAAAAATGAATCAGCAGGCAGAGTCGGTTTCATTCCTGCCGGAGCCTTGCGGCCGATTGTCAATAGCAAACCTGCTCCACCCCCCAGGGGTGCCCTTAGATTGCTGGATCATGTCAGTGTCCAACCGGAACATGAAAACACTGCCCGGATCCTGCTCGGCCATGTATACTTTTCCGAAACACTGGAAGAAGCGCTTGAGATCCACAATCGCAACGGACGGTTCCAAACCCTGGTGACCCGTTCAGGCGAAGTCATAACTTGCCAGGGGATGATCCTGGGTGGCAGCACCGACAGCCTGTCCGGAATACTGGCCAAGAAGCAGGAACTCAAACAACTCCAGGGCCGGATCGAATCCCTGGAAAATGAAATCCTGATGGCCAAAGACCACCAGCATAACCTGGAAAAACAGGTCCGCCTTTTGGAAACCGAGCTCCAGCAAACCATAGAAGAGAAAAATCGCTTGGTGGATGATTCGCTGGAACTGGAAAAACGTGTTTTCCGGGCCGGTGAAGAGGTCAAGGCTGCCCAGCGTCACCTGGAAATACTCGAGTTGGAACAAGAACAATTGATGGGTGAAGAAAGCGATCTTGACGAGGAAATCACCAAATACAACCAGGCCCTGGCAAAAATCAATGAACAGATGACCTCCGTGCGCAGCCAGTCTGAGCAAACAACGCACCAGATGCAGGTTGTTTCTGATCAGCTGGAAGCGTTCAATCAGGGCGTTATAGATCTCAAAATGCAGCTTACATCCTTGAATGCCAAGCTGGAAAACGGCAGAAACACCCTGGCCAGATTGGAAGATTTTCAGTCTGATGCCACAGAACGTCTCGAACAGTTGAAAAGGGAGATTGTTCAAAAACGGGCCAAGCGCCAAAAGGCCGAGGAACAAATACTTCAGCATCGTGAAGGATTACAAGGATTTTACGCCAAGCTGGAAGAACTCGAACGGCATCTGGAATCCGACCAGGCCGAATATGCCAACATTGATCAAAGATTGAAAGAAAGTGATCAGCGAATCGCCAGTCTTAAAAGCGAGCGGGAAAAAACCTTGGAACAATTGAGGCTTCTGGAGCTGACGGTTGCCGAAAAAAGGGTTAAACGGGACAACATCGTGGCCAAGGTTCAAGAACGCTATCACTGTTCGATTGCGGCTTTACGCAACCGGCATGCAGGGCAGGCCGAAAGCCTGGATATGTCCGTCCGGGAGATGGAGCAGGAACTGGCGCGTTTAAAAGCCAAGATCGCAAATATCGGCGACGTCAATTTGGGGGCTATCAAGGAATATGAGCAGCTCAAGGAACGTTTCGATTTTCTTACCCGTCAACGCGATGACCTTGTCAAGGCCATCGATGACCTGCACAAGGTAATTCGCAAAATAAACCGCATCACCCAGCAAAGATTCATGGAAACCTTTTCCAAGGTCAACGAAAAGCTGAAAGAAGTTTTCCCCAATCTGTTTGAAGGCGGTTCAGCCCGTCTGGAGCTGACAGAACCGGACAATCCCCTTGAGACCGGGGTAGAATACTTCGTCCACCCCCAGGGCAAGAAATTGACCAGAATGAGTTTGCTGTCAGGCGGTGAGAAAGCTTTGGCAGCCATCGCTTTCGTTTTTGCAATTTTCCTGATAAAACCGGCTTCATTCTGCCTGCTTGATGAAATTGACGCACCCCTTGATGATGCCAATGTAATCCGTTTCAACAACCTGATGAGACTGATCGGTCAAAAATCGCAGATAATCATGATAACTCATAATAAGAAATCCATGGAATTTGCAGAGACCCTCTTCGGGATAACCATGGAACAAAAAGGAATTTCAAAAGTTGTTTCTGTAAACCTGCAGGGACAAAATTAACAGGGTTAAAAATGGCAATAAACTGGTTCAAAAAGAAAACACCGCCCAACCAACCAGATTCACCTCAACCTGATGAAGTATCTTCAGAAGCCGGTTCCGGCAAGCGGGAAACAGAACAGCCCCAGGCTGAAGGTCAAGAGCAAGTGCCCGGCAATGGTCAGCAGCCTGAAGACCGGTCCGAGGCAACCCCTTTGGAGGAAGACACAGATCGTCCCAGCAGACCGGGCTTGATGGCCCGCTTGAAACGGGGGTTGGCAAAAACCCGCAAGATTCTGACTACCGACATTGATGATCTTTTTCGCGGCAGAAGAGCGCTTGACGATGAAATGCTTGAGCAGCTCGAAGAGCTTCTGATAACTTCAGACATGGGCGTTCAAACCACCATGGATCTGATTGCCGCGGTCAGCAAGAAAGCACGAAAAATAGACGGGGCCGATGCTCTCAAAAAAGTGTTGAAAGAAGAAATACTTGCTCTTTTTGAAAATCTGGAAACCGAACATGATCCCATTGTCTCCAGGCCCCAGGTAATAATGGTCGTCGGAGTAAACGGTGTCGGTAAAACCACAACTATCGGCAAACTGGCGGCAAAGGCCGCTGATGAGGGGCAAACCGTTTTAATTGCGGCCGCCGATACATTCAGGGCGGCAGCTATTGAACAACTCAGC
>JALVQM010000078.1 GCA_027025615.1 Desulfobacteraceae bacterium
CAATAATGCCGATCCGGCGGCGGGATGGCCTCCGCCCCCCAGGGCTCGCATAATATCGCCCACCCGGATGCCGTCGGTGTCACTTCTTCCGATCACAATACACTTGTTGCCCCTGGCATTCGGGAAAATACCGAAAGCGGCATCCGCATTCGCAATGTCCCGGTACATCTGAACTACAAGTGCCAGGTTGTTCACATGACCCTGAATAACAATTTTGGCCAATGCCACGTTATAACCCTTTATTTTTTGGCGGTATCCATTTTGGAGCATCTTGAAAAGGACGTCTTTCTGTTTTTGTCCATAGGCTGGTCTTAAAAAGCGGTTTACCAATGAAAGGTCTGCTTTGCGTTCAAGCAGGTAGGCGGCAGCAGCAGCGTCTTCGGCACAGGTCGAAGAAAAACTCAGGTTCCCAGTATCTTCGTATAAGCCCGCCAGAAACAGCGTAGCCTGCATGGGCGTCAAAATCTTGCGCTCTTTTTTCAGACGTCTGATCATAAGGGTAATATTTGCCCCCAAGGGTTCGATCAATACATGCGAGGCATGTTTTTCCATGTCCGTTCCACGGGCGTCAGCGTGATGATCAAAAATCCAGATATCCAGTTTTTCGCTTTTTTCAAGGCCGTCAAAGCTGTCTATCCTTCCCCATCCGTTGGTATCAACCACTGTGAGGCGATCAATATGGCTGAAATTGACATCCGAGACCTTGGGTATTTCAAAAAAATCCTTGTGGATTGATAAAAAGGCCTTCACGTTGGGATTTACACTGCGGGGCAAAAGTCCAATCGAGCCGGGGAATAAAACTGTAGCCGCCACCAAGGAAGCAACTGCATCAAAATCGGCATTTTTATGGGTGGTAATGATGTGTTTCGATGGCATTATTTTTCGTCTCTTTTTTTCATGCTCAACTGTTGATGTATCGATTGAGACTTGTCTTCCAGGGCCGAATTCACGTCCGGTATCTTGCCCATGGAAAGCCGGAGTCTGTACTTTTCAACTTCAGCGCGGGTTTCAATCGACTTTTTGGCAAGCAGGTAGCGCAGATAAATGATCCATAGTCCGACAAATAATACAACAAGGGTGGCACTTAAAAAAACCCATTTATAGCGAATAATTACCTCTATACCGGTCTTTCCGATATAAACGATCAAATTGGGTATTATCCAGTAAGACAAAACGCCTGTCATAACCAGAAAACCAATAATGAAAATATTAAGGCGACTTATCCTGTTCAGCACTGCCTCCAGGCCCCTGCCGGAAGCATTGGAGCCGGAACCATCCTGTTCCGCCGTGCCTTTCACCCCTTTAAGTTCTCCATGAAATATTGCGATATATGCCTTTATTATAAAACCAAATAACAACATTGCCCCAACTGGAATTCCAATCGCCGCGACAAACCAGGCTCTAAAGGGAAAAGGAATTTGCCTGGTATCAAGCCTCAGCTTGTATTTTTCCAGGGGACCAAATGTTTTTTCAAAATAGTATTTGTCAAACTGGCTCAAGTTCTGGCCATCGGTTTCATAGATAATGTTACCGGAATCATCAATGACCTGGAGACGTGCCTTATAGCCTGATTTCATGACGGCCAGGGCAAAAATTTCAAGCTCTATCAGAAACAGGCCCACAAGAATAATTATTAATAATGTCTTGTGTTCAGAAATGAACGACCGCAAATTTGCTTCATGGCCCATGGATAGATCCTCTGATATCTGTTTGTATTTTCCTGTAGCACAGCCTGGGTAACATTCTCAAGGTCTGACCTGTTTTGCACATCTTTATGTTGCCTAAGAGAACAGTTGGTAATATATCAGTATCATCTATTTCCCGGCCCGGGCCCTGATTTTGCGCTCTTTACTAAAGCATATTGACATTTAGCCCAATTATGTCCGATATATATTTTTCAACAATTTAGCACCGATGGGAATATTACAATGAGAAAAGCCATCATTTCAGTATTGGGCAAAGACAGACCGGGAATCATTGCTGCCGTTACCAACGTCCTTTTTGAAGAAAACTGCAATATCGAGAACGTTAGCCAGACAATCCTGCAGAATCAATTTTCAGGGATTTTCATCGTTTCCATGCCCAAAAGTCTTACTTTCGACTCCATGTGTGCCACGCTCAAAGATGGAACCCGCGGCTTTGATCTGCATTTTCACATCAAACCCATGGATCCTGAAGAACAACCAGCCCTGGCCGTGGATACCGAGCCTTTTGTCATTACAACCAAGGGTCCTGACCGTAAGGGGCTGGTGGCCCGGATAACAAGTGTCATGGCCGACCATGGAATCAATGTAACCAATCTTCAGGCGGTCTTTAAAGGCGGCAGCGATCCGGGAGCCAACATAATGATTTACGAAGTGGACATACCGGTGCACCTTGACCTGACAGCTTTACGCGAGGAACTGGATTCAACTGCAAAAAGCCTGGACCTTGAAATCAGCATCCAGCATAAAGATATCTTCAGGGCCATCAACCGCATCTAGAAGTTTGTAACCCAGGATATAAATGGAACCCCAATATGCTCAGCGACCAGGAAATACTTTCAGTACTTGAAATGCTCCAGAACGAAAATCTGGATTTAAGAACCATAACCCTTGGAATCAGCTTACTGGACTGCTCTTCAGATGACATCGGCCGCTTCCAGAATGCAATCTATGACAGGATAACCACGGTTGCAGGCCGGCTTGTACAAATTTGTGACCGCATAGGCGAAAAATACGGGATTCCTGTAGTCAACAAAAGGATCTCGGTAAGCCCTATGGCAGTTGCCGGAGCCCCTTTTAAACCCGAACAGCTTGTATCAGCGGCACAAACCCTTGATCAGGCGGCCCAGGATGTAGGTGTAGATTTCATCGGCGGATTTTCGGCCCTGGTTGAAAAAGGAATGGCCAGGGGCGACCTGGCCCTCATCAACGCCATCCCCCATGCCCTGGCGGAAACCGAACGCGTTTGCGCTTCGGTTAACGTGGCCTCCACCCGGGCCGGTATAAATATGGATGCTGTTGTTTTAATGGGGCGCAAAATTAAAGAAGCAGCCGAACTAACCGCTGACAAAGATGGATTAGCCTGCGCCAAGCTATGTGTTTTTTCCAACATACCCCAGGATGTACCTTTCATGGCCGGTGCCTACCTCGGCATCGGCGAATCGGATGCGGTCATAAACGTAGGGGTAAGCGGCCCCGGGGTTGTAAAAAAAGCTATTGACCGAGCCCTTGCGTCCGAACCGGAAATGAACCTGCGTCAACTTTCTGAACTTATAAAGCGTACCTCTTACAAGGTTACAAGGGTCGGGGAATTGATCGGGCGTGAAGTAGCCCGAGAAATGGGGGTCGATTTTGGAGTGGTTGACTTATCCCTTGCACCAACCCCCAATGTTGGTGACAGTGTAGGAGAGATATTCCAAAGCCTTGGCCTGCTCAGCATCGGCGTTCCAGGTACTACCGTAGCCCTTGCCATGCTTAATGATGCCGTCAAAAAAGGCGGCGCATTTGCCAGCTCCAACGTAGGTGGCCTGAGCGGAGCCTTCATCCCGGTTAGTGAAGATCTGAACATATCCGAAGCTGCCAAATCCGGCCACCTGTCCATCGAGAAACTGGAAGCCATTACCAGTGTATGTTCCGTAGGCCTGGACATGGTAGCCATACCCGGCGATACGTCAGCAGAAACACTTGCAGCCATCATTGCCGATGAGATGGCCATTGGGGTAATCAACAAGAAAACCACCGCCACCCGAATTATTCCGGTACCTGGCAAGGCTGCCGGGCAACAAGCTTTTTTCGGCGGGCTGCTTGGGCAGGCCTGGATTATGCCGGTCAACAATGCAAAAGGCTCAAACCTGTTTATCCGCAGAGGGGGATTGATACCTTCTCCGATTCACAGTCTTACCAACTGATTCAGATCTGTCTCCGAGCCCTTTCTGCTTCTATCTTCCGGATGGAAGCTTTCGTTTTTGCCAGACCATAGTGTTTGAGCTGTCTTCTTCAGCCAAAATGGAAATCCTGCGCAGGTTCTTTTTTAAGGGATAAAAACCATGCCACCATGCATAATCCGGGGCAGACATGGCAACGCCCATCCTCGCTCTTCTGCCTTCATGATGCCAAAATTCGTAGAACTCCAGCTCGATTCTTTCATCCAAAAGGGATGTTCCATCGAGCTTTCCGTCTGCATAGAGCTTTTCAAGCAGATTTTTCATGGGCCGGAAGTATTTGGTGTTATATGATGCTACGGCATCATCAAGGGTAATGAAATGTTGTTCCACCCAAACCTGGCCATGGCACTGGAGGCAAACTTTCTTCATTTCCAGCCTTGCCTCCTGCCAGTTAACCGTTGCCGGCCATGGCTTGAAATTTTCAGGATGAACGCTTTCCGGGGTCTGCAACTCCCAGCTCAATCGCTTGCCAACGTCATGGGTGGCACTAAAATTAGTTCCACCTGAAATATGGCAGCTTGCACAGGTTGGTGCACGAAAATCCTTTCCAGCCTGCCAGGTTCCTGAATTTGGCGTATCCCAATTCCAGCCCTGACCCTCTGTTTGGTAAATGGCTCCATGCTTGGACTCCGCATAAATTTCCATTTGGGGATGGTCCGGGCCAAGGTGGCATTGGTTACATGCTTCGGGCTTACGGGCTTCTGATACGGCAAAACGGTGCCTGGTATGGCAGGCACTGCAACTGCCATGACTTCCATCAGGATTTTGCCTGCCTATTCCCACGTTGGGCCATGTTGCAGGATCAGGTATCCCGCCAACCAGCTCGACTTTGCTGCCATGACATGCAGCGCAACCACTGGTTATCTCCACCAGACCTGCCAGAGCCTCCCTGAGCCAGGGATCTATTTGACTTATTATTTTCAGTGTGTTGGCATGTTTGCTGGAAGCGAACTGCTGCAACTGCTGGCGATGGCAGGAACCACATGTAAGGGGAGAAACGACTGTGGAAATCGGCCTGGAGTCATACTGGAAGTGCTTCTGGTCTACAGCATTGTCACTGTTTGCCCGATGGCATTTGTAACAATCAACCCCTGACCTTGCGTGCTGTCCCGATGCCCAGTCCCTGAAAATCCCCTCTGTCTTCTGGCTGTGGCATTTTACACATTCCGTAGCCATTGCCTTGCGCATTGCAGAAGGCATCAACCATTTGGCCGGAATTAGTTTCCTGAAACTGAATCCTCCCCCGGCCCCTGCTGCGGCCAACAGTGTGACTACGACAATTGTAACTACCAGGGTATTGCGGCTGATCCTCATTATTCCGTCTATAGTTTTGGGGCAATGTCAGCGAAAATGTCACCAATAATCAGTTTTATTTGCAAAAAAAACTTAAAGTATCATCTGATTTATGAATTTTATCTTACTGTAACAACAGGGCAATTTGCTTTAAGAATAACGTACTGGGCTGTAGAGCCGAAAAGCAGCTTTCCCATTTTAGAGCGGCGGCGAACCCCGATAAATATCTCTTCAACGCCATTTTCCTGGGCAAAATTAACCAAATCCTCGCCCGGTGCAAGCCCTCTGATAAGCAGGTGAGTGGAACATTTCACCCCCTGGCTTTCAACTTCTGAACGGGCCAGATCCAGATCGGCTTCGGCCTGTTTAATTTGCTCCTGCTCTTCGTCGGTCCCTTTGAAAAGCGAACCGGCAACAAGCAGCTCGGCGCCAAATGCCTTCGCATGTTTAACGGCGACCTTTAGAGCATCCCTGGCCGCATTCGAACCATCCAAGCCTACTAAAAATTTCATTTGCATACTCCTCGTAACAGATTAACAGAATCCAACTTCCAAATGACATTATGGGTTGCAACTTATGAGTAACTTTTTGTTCGTCAGCAGTCTGTTTACTATAAAACTTCAAATCAAAGATCGCAAAGGAAATTGCTTTAAAATCATTTCCTGCCTAGATCCCATGGTAAATATACCAGATGCATTGGTTGCATATACAAATCTGCTGAACCGGTCTAAAAAAATATAATTTTGGACTTGTTTTCAGCCAGTTACAATTGGTAACCTGATGCAAAAAGGTCAAATTTTTTTACGGATATAATCAAATCTTGCTGATTTAAAGCCTTAGGGAGGAAATTATGGACTCCAGGCAAACTTTCCGTGCCCTGATCGTTGAAGAGAAAAACGGTCGCTATACTAGAAAAATAGGTATGAAATCCATATCAGATCTACCCCCGGGAGATGTTATCATAAAGGTACGATATTCATCCCTGAATTACAAAGATGCTCTGTCAGCCATTGGCAACAAGGGAATAACTCGCAACTACCCCCATACACCCGGCATTGATGCTGCCGGTACAATAGTTGAGAGCAAGGTGCCTCAATTCACCCTGAACCAGCAGGTACTGGTAACCGGGTTTGACCTCGGGATGAATACACCGGGAGGCTTTGGTGAATATATTCGTGTACCTGCCGACTGGATCGTCCCGCTCCCCAAAGGACTTACCCTTGAACAAGCCATGATGTTCGGCACTGCGGGTCTGACAGCCGGCATGGGCGTATTTAAACTGCAGCAAGGTGGAGTGCTGCCAAGCAATGGACCTGTTCTGGTAACCGGTGCAACCGGTGGAGTAGGCAGCCTGTCCGTTGCCATACTTGCCCATCTTGGCTATGAAACAATAGCTGTATCGGGAAAACCGGACGCAGCCGATTGGCTTGATAAATTGGGGGCCGCCAGGATACTGGCAAGAAAGGCTTTAGCAACCGATAACCTGAAACCCCTGCTGCCCAAACAATGGGCAGGGGCAATCGACACCGTTGGCGGCCCTATCCTGGCAACTGTCTTGCGTTCCACCAACCGCCACGGTATTGTTGCCTGTTGTGGTAACGTGGCATCCCCCAAACTCGAGTTAACTGTATAC
>JALVQM010000079.1:0-6438 GCA_027025615.1 Desulfobacteraceae bacterium
CCAGGTAAAACCTACGCTTGAAAAGGGGCTGGCCATGGAAGGACCCGTAATAATGGATTTCAAGGTGGAACCTGAAGAAAGTGTATATCCCATGGTTCCGGCCGGTGCTCCCATTACCGAAATGCTGCTGGTCTAACATACTACAAATAATAGAGGATATTATCATGGACAACCAAACCCGAAAACACACACTTACCATGTTGGTGGACAACGAGCCGGGCGTCTTGTCCAGGGTGGCAGGGCTGTTTTCCGGACGCGGATTCAATATTGACAGCCTCTGTGTCGCTGAAACAATCGACCCCAAGGTTTCCAGGATAACCCTGGTTACCGAAGCCAACCCGGCCATGCTCGAACAAATCGAAAAACAGTTACGCAAGTTGATTAACATCATCAAACTGCGGGATATGTCGGGTTCACGTGCCATCAGACGCGAAATGGCCCTTATCTGCGTGCGGGCTCAAAAAGCGTCCCAGAGGGACGAGATATTGCGGCTGGTAAAATTGTTCCGCGGCAAGGTTGTAGACGTAGGCCCGGCATATTACATCATCGAGGCCACCGGTGACGCTGAAAAGATGACCGCCCTGATCAACCTTCTCAAGCCCATAGGTATAAAGAAAATAGCCCGTACCGGAGCTATTGCCCTTTATCGGGAACCAAATTGAAATTAAGGAGAATATAAATGGCAAAGATAGATTTTGGAGGTGTTGTCGAAGAAGTAGTAACCGCAGAAGAATTCACCTTGGAACGGGCTCGCCAGGTCCTGGCCGATGAAACAGTTGCAGTGCTTGGATACGGGGTACAGGGGCCGGGTCAGGCCCTGAATATGCGGGACAATGGAATCAAGGTGATTGTGGGGCAACGCCAGGGTTCGGCTTCCTGGCAAAAGGCCCTGGAAGACGGTTTTGAGCCGGGCCAAAGCCTTTTCTCCATTGAAGAAGCAGCCCGCAGGGCGACCATAGTAATGAATCTGCTTTCAGATGCAGGCCAGGTTACCACGTGGCCGGCCATCAAAGCAGAGCTTGAAGCTGGAAATGCCCTGTACTTTTCCCACGGTTTCGGAGTAGTTTTCAAGGATCAGACCGGGATCGTCCCCCCGGCAGATGTAGATGTAATTCTGGTGGCTCCCAAGGGCAGCGGTACAACCGTAAGGCGAAATTTCCTCGACGGAAGCGGGATCAATGCCAGTTATGCAATTTTCCAGGATGCTACAGGCAAAGCCTACGAGCGGACCGTTGCCCTTGGAATAGCAATAGGGTCAGGTTATCTTTTCCCCACCACCTTTGAGAATGAGGTTTACAGCGATTTAACCGGCGAACGGGGCGTACTGATGGGAGCCCTGGCCGGTATCATGGAAGCCCAGTACAACCTGCTGCGCGCACATGGACACAGCCCCAGTGAGGCTTTCAATGAGACAGTGGAAGAACTTACCCAAAGCCTTATCCGGCTGGTGTCTGAAAACGGCATGGATTGGATGTTCGCCAATTGCAGTACCACCGCCCAAAGAGGTGCGCTGGACTGGGCACCCAAGTTCAGGGACGCAGTAGCACCGGTTTTTGAACAATTGTATCAAAGCGTGGTGTCCGGCAAAGAGACCGCGAGAGTTCTTAGTGCAAACAGTGCTCCTGATTACCGCGAGAAACTTGATGCTGAATTGGCGGCTCTGGGAAACTCGGAAATGTGGAAGGCAGGAGCAGCGGTACGCAGGCTGCGTCCTGAAAACCGACAAAAATTATGATAGGGTTAAACAAATGGAAAAAATATTAATCTACGATACCACCCTGCGGGATGGAACCCAGGGCGAAGAAATCTCTTTCACAGCCGATGAGAAGGTAAAAATAGCCAAAAAACTCGATGAAATGGGAGTTGACTACATTGAGGGTGGCTGGCCGGGATCCAATTTCAGAGACTTGCAATTTTTCAAGCTGGCCCAAAGGGAAACTTTCATCCATTCCAAAATTACGGCCTTCGGTTCCACCCGCAGACCCAACATCAAGGCTGCGGATGACCCCAACCTCAAAGCCCTGATTCAGTGCCGTACTCCCGCTGTTACTATTTTTGGTAAAAGCTGGCCCCTGCATGTACAGGAAGTAATGGGCAACAGCCTGGAGGAAAACCTGGCAATGATCAGCGACAGTGTTGCTTTTTTGAAGCAACAGGGCCGTGAAGTCATTTACGATGCAGAACATTTTTTCGATGGTTACAAGGACAACCCTGAATACGCCATGGAAACCCTCAAGGCGGCCGGGAAGGCCGGAGCTGACTACCTGGTATTGTGTGACACCAACGGCGGCTCCCTGCCCCAGGAAGTTGAACGAATTGTAACCCTTGTAAAAAAATACCTGGAAAAAGATTCGCCTGGCAATCATTCGCCCATAGGCATTCATACCCATAATGATTCCGGCCTTGCTGTAGCCAATTCCATAGTGGCCGTAACATCCGGAGCTACAATGGTTCAGGGTACCGTCAATGGTTACGGTGAGCGCTGTGGCAATGCCGACCTTATGTGCCTGATTCCGATCCTGGCCATTAAAATGGGCAAGCCCTGCATAGAGCCTGAAAAGCTGACACAGCTCAAACATCTTTCGCGTTTTGTAAGTGAAACGGCTAACATGATCCCCCTCAACAGCAGGCCTTTCGTAGGCAAAAGTGCTTTTGCCCATAAAGGTGGAATCCATGTCAGTGCAGTTATGAAAAATCCACGAGCTTACGAACACATGGACCCGGCCTTGATAGGCAACAAAAGACGGGTACTGGTTTCTGACATGTCCGGCAAGAGTAACGTCATATATAAAGCCAAGGAGCTTGGCGTCGAACTTGGAGGAAATGGATTTGACAGCCAGCGGATAGTATCTGAAATCAAGGCCCTGGAGCAGGCCGGATACCAGTTTGATGTTGCCGACGGCTCATTAAAAATCCTTATGGAAAAGTTCACCGAACAGTTCAAGCCCCTTTTTGATCTGGATTCGTTCAGGGTCACCATAGAAAAAGACCAGGATCAACCGTGTACTGCCCATGCGACAATCAAGATCGCAGTCGATGATACCAAGGAAATAACCGCTGCCGAAGGTTTCGGCCCGGTTTCAGCCTTGGACAATGCCTTACGTAAAGCCCTTGGCAAATTTTACCCCGACCTTGATTCCATGCGTCTGGTAGACTTTAAAGTACGGGTAATCGACGGCCGCGAAGGAACGGCTGCCAGGGTACGGGTTATAATCCAATCCCGCGACCATGAGGAAATTTGGAGCACTATTGGTGTTTCTGAAGATATCATCGAGGCCAGTTGGCACGCCCTGGCCGATAGTTTTCAATACAAATTGGCCAAAATTGAAAACAGAAAGAAAAACGAGTGCATCGAAGACAATACCCCGGACAGCCTGATCAAAACATAGTATTGCAAGGATTCGACCTCGCAACCGGCCTGGCACTTTTTGCCATAGGATCAAAAAGGTGAACAATCATGAAGTCTAAACAGGGAGAGGTAAACGCCGTGGTGCAGGTTATTAAACAGCCCTGCCCGCGGCCCATGCTTGCTGGGGATTGAATCAATATTGACGGAAAAGTTTAATGCCGATTCAACCCCTTAGTGCAAAGGATAAATTTGATGAGCACCTCAGAAGTAGTAAAAATTTTTGATACAACCCTCCGAGATGGTGAGCAGTCACCTGGTGCCAGCATGAACACCGGTGAGAAATTGCGCCTGGCGACACAGCTGGAAAAGCTTGGTGTAGACGTTTTGGAAGCAGGTTTTCCGGCGGCTTCCGATGGAGATTTTGAGGCGGTATCAAAAATCGCCGCCAAGCTTCAGCGGACGGAAACGGCCGCCCTGGCCAGGGCAAACAAGCAAGACATTGACAGAGCCTGGGCAGCAGTAAAAAATGCAGCCAGACCGCGGATTCACACTTTCATCGCCACTTCCGACATTCACCTCGAATACAAACTGAAAATGACCAGAGACCAGGTGTTGGAAGCTACTATTGACGCGGTTCGCTACGCCAAATCGTTGACCGATAACGTAGAATTTTCAGCCGAGGACGGCTCCCGAAGTGACCGTGATTTCCTGTGCAAAGTATTTGAAGCCGCCATAGCCTCGGGGGCAACCACGGTCAATCTGCCCGATACGGTAGGCTATGCCATCCCGGATGAGTTTGCAGAATTGGTCCGTTACGTCATGGATCATACGCCTAACATTGACCGGGCTGTACTGTCCGTTCACTGTCATAACGACCTGGGCCTGGCAACCGCCAATACCCTCGCCGCCGTAACCGCCGGCGCCCGCCAGGTGGAAGTCACAGTCAATGGTATCGGGGAGCGGGCTGGTAATACTTCTATGGAAGAAGTGGTTATGGCCCTGCACACCCGCTCCAACCATATCCCTGTTGCAACCAACATCAATACCAAACATATCTATCCTACCAGCCGCCTGGTAAGCATGATAACCGGCATCATCGTCCAGCCCAACAAAGCCGTGGTTGGAGCCAATGCTTTTGCCCATGAAGCAGGGATCCACCAGGACGGAATGCTGAAAAACCCCATGACCTACGAAATAATGCGTCCTGAAACCATTGGTCTGTCAACCAACAAACTTGTGCTGGGAAAACATTCTGGTCGTCATGCCCTGCGTGAACATCTGGCCGACATGGGTTATGATCTGTCAGAAGAAGAAATAAAGATTGTCTTCCAAAAATTCAAGGCCCTGGCTGACAAGAAAAAACATGTCATGGATGAGGATCTGGAGGCCATCGTTAACGAAGGCATTTTGAGAACGGCGGATGTTTTCGCCTTGGAGTACCTCCACATCTCGGCCGGTACAACCGTACTGCCCATGGCCAGCGTCAAGATGACCATAAACGGCCGTTCGGTCCAGGGGGCAGCCTATGGCAACGGTCCCATCGATGCTGTTTACAACACCATCAAACAACTTACCGGTGCAGACTGCCAGCTTTTGCGTTTTTCCATCAACGCCCTGACCGGTGGTACCGATGCCCAGGGCGAAGTAACCGTACGCCTGCGTGAAAACGGACTGGTCTCCCTGGGCCGTGGTGCGGACCCCGATATTATCACCGCCAGCGCCCTTGCCTTTATAAATGGATTGAACCGTCTGGAATATCTGAAAACAAACCCGGTAAAGGCCCGTCAGGGATTGTAAGCAAACAACAATCTTCTTGCCGGTCCCGTAAATCACGGGACCGGCTTCAATTATGCAACCATCTCCATTATTTTCCCAGCAGCCCTTTCCTGACGGTTTTCCTGGCCTTGGGCCCGACGTTGTAAGTGTAATACATCCGTGCAAATTCGGGATCTGTAATTGTACCCTTTATCCGGCCCTGATATTCAAGGGTCAAACCTTTGCCCGGAATATAAGTTGAAACCGAAGTAAGCCCGGGCTTCATATCCTTGTCCAGCCAGGAAGCATATTTGTCTATATTAGCCTGTTGACGAGCCACCATATCAGGAGGATTACAGCTGGTTATCTCCTCAATGAATCCTGCTTTGAGTTTCTTGGCCGTTGCCTTGCTGGTCAGGTAATAGGTTACCATGTGCTTGATCTGTTCCGAGTTTATTACCTGGTCCGGGTCGTGGGTTGGATTCTCAAGATAAAGGCCAACCGCATATACTTTGACAAAACCGAAAGCCTTGCGATATCCGACACCGTTTAACTTGAGAAGCTTGCCGGCAACCTGTTTCTCACCGGCAAACTTGACTCCAAGCACCTCTACATCCTCCGCCGAAACCGTGTCCATCGTAAAAGCTACCAGGACAATGAGCAATACCAACAGGACGCCCTGCTTTTTTACCATATGATACTCCTTATGCTTTTAAAGGGTGGGCTTACCCAAAAGTAACCGTTACAGCCTTGATTCGTCCCGGCCAGAGGAGGGCAGTCGGTTCTGACAGCCTGTTAAATCATCACCGAACCGATAAGCTCTTTAACCGATGAAATTTTTTCCCGGATTAAAAAAGCTTCCAATCCTTCAAGCACTTCAATGGCGGCTCTGGGATTTATGAAACTGGCTGTACCCACCTGGATGGCCGTAGCCCCGGCCAGGATGAACTCGACGGCGTCCTCATATGTCATTATACCGCCAATTCCAATCACCGGTACTTCCACGGCCCCAGCCACCTGCCAAACCATGCGTACGGCAACAGGCTTGATTGCCGGCCCCGAAAGGCCGCCCGTGATGTTTGCCAGTTTAGGTTTACGGGTCTTGATATCTATGGCCATGGCTGTCAGGGTGTTGATCAGGGAAATTGCATCAGCACCCTCACCTTCCACGCTGCGGGCAATATCTGCAATATCTGTGACATTGGGCGACAGTTTTACGATAACCGGTTTTCCGGTATTCTTCCTGACGGCTTTTGTAACCCGGGCGGCCATCAGAGGATCAGACCCAAACGTAATTCCACTTGGAATAACTACAGAAGTTGGCGAAGCCGAAG
>JALVQM010000079.1:6448-6843 GCA_027025615.1 Desulfobacteraceae bacterium
CCCAAACGCAATTCCACCTTCCCTGACATTGGGACAGGAAATATTTACTTCAAGGCCGGCAACTTTCTCCAGTTCATCCAGTCTTTTGGCCAAACGTGCATAATCTTCCGCATGACGACCGTAAATATTTACAATCACAGGAACATCAAGGGTTTTCAGAAAGGGCAACTTTTCAGCAATGAATGCCTCCAGGCCCACGTTTTCCAGGCCAATGGCGTTGAGCATACCGCAGGCTGTTTCAACAATTCGTGGTGGTGGATTGCCAGGGCTGGGCTCAAGTGACAGACCTTTGACAACTATGGCCCCCAACTGGTTGAGATCCATAATATCTGCAAATTGGCGACCGTATCCAAAAGTCCCCGAAGCGGTCATAATCGGGTTTGTCAATCTAAGAC
>JALVQM010000080.1 GCA_027025615.1 Desulfobacteraceae bacterium
ATTTGGTAGTATTGCTGTTTAGTAAGGCTGATGCCTAGTTTTATCTAACCTATCAAAGTGATCTGAGTTATCTGAAAATATGAAAAACAACCAGTCAGCACCAGCTTCAGATCCCTTTTGGCTTGATCCCGGCAAACGTGCCATTTTTTATCAAATCGGCGTGTTATGCATGGTAGGTCTGCTTGCCTACTACCTGGTTTCCAACACCCTGGTCAATCTTGAAAAACAAAACATCGCTTCCGGTTTCAGCTTCCTGGAAAAAGAAGCTTCCTTTGAAATCGGTGAATCACTTATAGATTATTCAGCTGCCAATTCTTACGGCAGGGCCTTGCTCGTAGGCGCCCTTAACACCCTAAAGGTGTCTTTTATCGGAATTGTGATAACCACTTTTCTGGGCACCATCATCGGTGTTGCACGGTTGTCTTCAAACTGGCTTGTTTCCCGCATGGCAGCTCTTTATATAGAAGTAATGCAGGATATTCCGGTCCTGCTCCAGCTTTTTTTCTGGTACGCAATCTTTTACGAGACCCTGCCTTCGCCCAGGCAGGCCCTGAATCCATTCAGCGGGGTGTTCCTGACCAACCGGGGTGTGGCCATGGCCATACCGGCACACCATCCTTGCCACAAATACATGCTGCTCGCATTTGTGGTCGCCTGTATATCAGCTTTCCTGCTTCGCAAGTGGGCCAAAAAACGCCAGGAAGCAACGGGACGCTATTTCCCGGTACTGCCGGTTTCCCTGGCTGCAATAATAGGTTTCCCCCTTGTTGTCTGGCTGGTTGCCGGCGCCCCCATGGCCATGGATGTCCCCAGGCTGCAGGGATTCAACTTCAAGGGAGGCATAACCTTCAGCCCGGAATTCATCGCTTTGCTGCTCGGGCTTGTTCTTTACACAGCAGCTTTTGTAGCAGAGGTGGTACGGGCCGGAATTCAATCTGTGAGCAAGGGTCAAACAGAAGCAGCCATGGCCATCGGGCTTAAACCCGGCCAGGTTCTGAACCTGGTAATTCTGCCCCAGGCCCTGCGGGTAATCATCCCCCCGCTGACCAGCCAAATGCTGAATTTGACCAAAAACAGCTCCCTGGCAGTAGCCATCGGCTTTCCTGATTTTGTCTCGGTTGCCAATACGACTATCAATCAGACCGGTCAATCTATAGAAGGCGTAGCCCTGATAATGGCGGTTTACCTGATTTTCAGTCTTTCGACGTCAGCCTTCATGAACTGGTACAACAAGAAGGTCAAACTGGTGGAAAGATAAGATTCAATGGTTACGGCAAATATTCAAAACCAGGCAGACGAAATCAAGCCTCCGGTAATCCAAGTCGGTGTTATCGGCTGGATTCGGACCAACCTGTTCAACGGTTGGCTTAATAGTTTACTGACCCTGGTTACCATATACTTTCTCATCAAAACCGTTCCTCCGTTTATACGCTGGGCCTTCCTTGACGCGGCCTGGAATACCGCCGGACAGGCCTGTCGTTCCAGCAATGGTGCCTGCTGGTCAGTAGTAACCAAAAACCTGCGTTTTATTATTTTCGGCTTCTATCCTTATCAGCTTCACTGGCGGCCCCTGCTGGCCATGATAATGCTTTTCGTACTTCTGTTCGTAAGCCGTGATCGAACCAACTGGAAATCCTGGTTGCTATACTGTTGGCTGATAGGACTGACCGCCATGGGCCTGCTGATGCGCGGTGGTATCCTGGGCCTCGAACCTGTGGAAAGCAGCCAGTGGGGTGGTTTGCCCCTGACGTTGCTTCTGTCGGTTTTCGGCCTTACTGCCGCCTATCCCCTGGGAGTTCTGCTGGCCCTGGGCCGCAGGAGCCGAATGCCGGCTATTCGCTACCTTTGCGTAATCTATATTGAATTGATCCGCGGGGTTCCGTTGATCAGCCTGTTGTTCATGGCTTCGATCATCTTCCCCCTGTTTTTGCCGGAGGGTCTTACAATCAACAAGATTATCCGGGCTCAGGTAGCCATTATTCTTTTTACCGCCGCCTACATTGCCGAGGTTGTCCGCGGAGGCCTTCAGGCCATGCCTAAAGGACAGTATGAGGCCGCCGAATCCCTGGGACTGAATTACTACCAGACCATGCGCCTTGTAATTTTGCCGCAGGCCCTTAAAATAGTTATTCCACCAACTGTCAGCATTCTGATTTCGGCTTTCAAAGATACTTCGCTGGTTGTAATCATCGCCCTGTTCGATGTCTTGAAAACCACACAATCGGTCTTGTCCAATCCCGAGTGGATGGGATTCAGCCGTGAGGCATACATTTTCCTTGCACTGCTCTACTTTTTTGGCTGTTTTTCCATGTCCAAGTACAGCCGCAGACTCGAAAAAGAGCTTTCCGCCGGGGAACTTAAATGATCCGAATTTGCCAGTTGTAAACGAGGTCCAGATGAATTCCAGAGAATTAAAAACTTCCAAATCATCAGGTAATAACACACAACCGATAATCCAGATTATCGACATGCACAAGTGGTACGGCGAATTTCATGTACTGAAGGGAATCAACCTGGAAGTCAGGAAAAAAGAGCGGATTGTAATATGCGGGCCATCAGGTTCCGGCAAATCAACCCTCATCCGTTGTATAAACCGCCTGGAAGAACATCAACGCGGCCGCATAATTGTTGACGGTATTGAGTTGACCAACAATGTCAAGAATGTTGAAAAAATCAGGGCTGAGGTAGGCATGGTTTTCCAGCACTTCAACCTTTTCCCTCACCTGACAATCATTGAGAACCTGACCCTCGGCCCCATCTGGGTACGCAAAGTACCTAAAAAAGAAGCCGAGGAAACAGCAATGTATTATCTTGAAAAAGTACATATCGCTGAACAGGCCCAAAAATATCCCGGTCAGCTCTCCGGCGGCCAGCAACAACGGGTCGCCATCGCCCGCAGCCTGTGCATGGCGCCCAAAGTAATGCTTTTCGATGAGCCAACTTCCGCTCTTGACCCGGAGATGATCAAGGAAGTCCTGGATGTAATGATCGAGCTGGCCCAGGAAGGCATGACCATGATCGTGGTCACCCACGAGATGGGTTTCGCCAAAAGCGTGGCCCACAGGGTTTTGTTTATGGATTACGGACAAATAGTCGAAGGCAACACCCCCGAAGAATTTTTTGAAAATCCGC
The DNA here is from genome assembly GCA_027025615.1 of Desulfobacteraceae bacterium. GTDB lineage: Bacteria > Desulfobacterota > Desulfobacteria > Desulfobacterales > Desulfosarcinaceae > JALVQM01. The sequence continues at coordinate 3,133 of JALVQM010000080.1, forward strand.
AGCATGAACGCACAAAGTTGTTTTTAAGCCAAATTCTGCACTGATGGATGACTACCGATTGAAAAAGCCGTCGTTGCAAGCAAAGACGGCTTTGTTGTTTAATGCGCTTGGAAATCCGGGTCAGCTATCAATGAGTACTTTTTCCAGCCTTTCGCTCATGAAATCCAATTCCACATCATCAATGATCAAGGGCGGCGAAATTCTGATGGTATGGCCGTGACTGTCGTTTGCAAGCAGTCCCAGATCAAGTAACCTGCGGCAGAACTTCATCGCCTGGCCGCCTTTTACTTCAATACCGATGAATAACCCCTTTCCACGCACCTCGACAACCTGGGAAGAACGCCGGGCAATATCCTGGAGCCTTTTAATTAAACGTTTCCCCTGATGGGCCGCCCGCTCCGCCAGCTTTTCTTCCACCAGAACATCCAGTGCAGCTATTCCGGCAACACACGCAAGGGGATAGCCTCCGTAAGTAGAACCATCCGAACCGACCGAAAATACCATATCCATCAGCCTGGCGTTGGTAACAAAAACCGACAGGGGAACAAGGCCCCCTGAAATAGCTTTGCCCAGAACCAATCCATCCGGTACCACATTTTCATGCTGGAAACAGAAACGCTTGCCTGTTCTGCCGAGACCAACCTGAATTTCATCAAAAAGCAATAGCAGATCATGCTGGTCTGCCACCTGGCGCAATCCTTCCAGGAAACCGGCAGGAGGAACATTCATCCCACCTTCTCCCTGCATTGGTTCAACAAGGATCGCGCACGTATTTTTGTTAACGGCTTTTTCCACGGCTTCCAGGTCTCCATACGGTACCGAAACAAAACCTGGTGTAAGCGGACCAAAGCCCTGTCGGTACTTGTCAGTGGTAGCAAAAGAGATAACCGTAATCATCCTGCCATGGAAATTGTTATTGAAAACTATGATTTCCTGTTTCCCATCGGTTATCCCCTTGGCTTTCCAACCGTAATAGCGGGCAGCCTTGATGGCTGTTTCAACCGACTCTACTCCACCATTTTTAGGCAGTACCTTGTTGCCGTGTTCCCCAAACCGAGGTCCTAGTTGAGGGGTAAGCTCCGCCACCTTATTTAGAAAAAGCCCCAGCGGATCAGTGTAAACCACATTCGAAATTACGGAGCCATAACTTCCATCCAGGGCTTTTTTCAAGGCCTCTACAATCCTGGGATGATGATGGCCGCAGTTGGCCGCCGAATAAGCCGCCAGACAATCAAGATACCGTTTACCTTGCATATCTGTAAGCCAGCATCCCTGGGCTTGCCTTATCACCACGTTATGACGTTCATAGTGATGGGCTCCGTATCTTTCTTCCATCTCAAAAATCAAATCATCGGGTATCTGAGAATACCCAATCGGCCTGTTGCTGACGATGTTTTTAAGCATGGTGGACACCCCGTATTTGTTTCAGGCATCAGCCTTGATAATGTTATAAATCCTTTTCTCGCGTTCGTTCAAAGGTTTCTGCCGATCATAGGTTTTTTCCAGAAAATAGTGATAAAAATCGTGGCGCAGACTGTCCCTGTTGGCAATTACAAACCAACGGTTGCGGGTCCAGCTTATAGGCGATGTGTCTTCCTGTCCGTCCTCAAAAATCCCGACCAGGGCTTCGGACTTGTCGGCAATTATATCGAAAGAACGACCTCCGATTGTTTTCATCAGGTTTTCTGTGCCGGGATGAATCACCTGTACTTCGAAATTCAGTGGTACTTTCCCCATGGCAATGTATCGAATGGCAACTCCTCTTTTTTCGGCAGCCTTGAGATCCTCTTCCAGCAATTGACCGGCCTGGGGAAAAAGCCTGATGTACAATTCAGAAGATGCCGCTGCAATCATCTGACGCGCCTTGCCTATAACCGTGTTATATCCTCTTATGGACCAGATATATTCATAGGCCAGGTGCCGGGTTGGCTCTGCCAGCCTCTGTTCCAGGGCTTTGAGGCTGTCATCGAACCTTGTTTTAAGACGCTTTATAAATTCTTCAGGAGGCAGGGGAACGTATAGACCGTTTTCAACCTCCATCACAAAGCCTTTACGGATCATCTTGCGCAGTACATCGTAAATACGGGAACGTGCAATACCCGATATTTTGCTCAACTGTGATCCGTTGGCCGGATGGTGGGCTGCCAAGGCCAGGTAGCAATTTATTTCATACTTGGAAAAGCCAAGGGCTTTCAACTTTTCCATATCCTGGTGATTCTCATTCATGGGGCCTCCATGTCGCTACCTTGTTAGCAACATAATATCCATCATTTTGCTGCCTGTCAATAACTTAATCAGCCGGTCATATTTCATTCGTAAAAATTCAGGTGGTTGAAACAGTGGCTGGTCTGACAAAAACCTGTCTCTGCCATCGCTTCTAAAATTGCAGGCAAACCATCAAACATGGGAGATTGACTTTAGGCAAAGCTTTGGGCAGTATTTAGCGCATGAAACCCGTGATCACCATAATCGGACGGCCCAACGTGGGCAAATCGACTCTTTTCAACCGCCTTACCCGCAGTCGGGACGCCATTGTCGATGACACTCCGGGAGTTACCCGGGACAGGATCCATGGCCAGGCCGAATGGGGTGAATCCTCTTTTCTGGTGGTGGATACCGGTGGGTTCATCAGCGGCGATCCGGATGTTTTTGCCCCACATATCCGCAACCAGGTTAACCAGGCCATTGAAGAATCAGACGCTGTAATCATGTTGCTGGATGCCAAAAGCGGCCTGTCACCTTACGACAAAGATCTGCTGCAACTGTTAAGGCAAAGCAGCAAGCCGGCCTTTTACGCGGTAAACAAGATAGACGGACCTGAACAGGAATCCGCCCTGGATGAATTTTACGCCCTTGGCATCGACAGATTTTATCCTGTATCAGCCGAGCACGGCTACGGGATTGCCGATTTGCTTGACGACCTGACGAATGCTTTGCCCCATAGGGACGACCAGGACGACCAGGGTCTTATCAAGGTTGCCGTTGTGGGACGGCCCAACGTGGGCAAATCTTCCCTTATAAACCGCCTGGTTGGATCTGAAAGACTTCTTGTCAGTGATGTCGCCGGCACCACCCGTGACGCGGTGGATATAGTTTGCCGCAAAGACGGTGCAGCCTACCTGCTGGTAGACACCGCTGGAATCCGCCGCAAGGCCAGGGTCAGACAAAAGCTTGAGAAATTTTCGATAATCAAGGCCCTGAAGAGCCTGGAACGTTGTGATGTAGCCCTTATCATGCTGGATGCCAGTCAAGGAATTACAGACCAGGATATCAAGATTGCAGGATATGCCTATCAACGTGGCTGCGGCTGTATCTTCCTGGCCAACAAATGGGACCTGGTAGACAAGCAAACCACCTCTGTCCGTAGTTTCAGCCAGGAGGTATACCATATGGCCAAATTCATGCGTTTTGCGCCTGTTTTGACCGTATCGGCATTGACCGGCTTGAGAATAGGCAGAATCTTCAAGCTCATTGACCAGGTCTGGCACCAGTACACCAGCCGAATTTCAACCGGCCGGATTAACCGGATCATGGAAAAGGCCCTGCAGTCAACCGAACCGCCACTGTACAAAGGAAGACGCTTAAAGTTCAACTACACCGCCCAGGTAGCAATCAAACCGCCCACTTTCGTAGCCTTTGTCAACCATCCGGAGGCAGTCCACTTTTCCTACCAGCGCTATTTACTGAACCAGATAAGAGAGGCTGCCCG
>JALVQM010000081.1 GCA_027025615.1 Desulfobacteraceae bacterium
CATTCTGGTCTGAACCGGTGCCTTGCTTTCCTGGAGGTTGGCCAGGAAAGTTTGCACAGTTAAACCTTCGCCCTCATCAGGTTGCGAAGAATGGGGTGCTAATGTTTCCGGCTCCTGGCTATCGGGTTTGGTATCACTTTTTTGGTTTTGGGAAACATATGGATTTTGCTCATGATCAGAACCTGTCTTGAACTTTTGAGCAATTTGTTCCATTGGGTGGCCTTGTTGACGGAGTTGTTCTACCATTTTTATTCGCTCCAAGACACTTATGGGGAAATAGCCATTTTTTCGCGACCCTTTAAGTTGCCGTCCGTTGAAACGAATCACCGGTTTAGGTAAAATACCCAGCTTGACGTAACGTACGAGGTCACTTTTTCTTAGCCGTGTTCTTTTAATCAATTGCCTGCCGGAAATCCAATTTCGGCTAGCTGTCTTATTAATCACAGACTGGTCTTCCCGGCCAGTATAATTCATATTTTCTGAACCAAGGGTATAATTAACTTACCAGACAATCAACTATCCTTTAAAAGATAAAAGAATTCAGGGTGAATATTAATATTTTTTTACCCGCAAAGTCCCTGAATTGCTTCGGCCATAATAAATATTATTATTAAACAAAGATTCGAGTATCAAAATCGATGGCTTGGCAACAAATCCGATTATGATTTATGCACTGGATTCCACCTTTTTTGCGAAAAATATTGGCTCGTCAGATTCTATGCTTACTTAAAAATTCAAATCCGGAAGGTATTGTCAAGTAATTTAAACAATGCCTGCTCCTGCAAGCCTTCTCTGATTTTCACAAATCGGCTTAGTTTGCATTAAAAGCCCGTTCCAGATTTGGGTCCATGATCGCTTCATAACCATCCATACGGGCGACAATTTTTCTTTGATCGTCCAGTAACACAAAACTGGAAACAAGTTTATTCTCACCATTTTCCGAAACCTGCATTACAGCGGTTACCCCCTGGGCTGGAAAGCTGGATGTATACTGGCGATATGAGTCGATATAGCTGGGCAAGCTTGGCTTGCCGCAAATTGTTCTGCTCCAGATGATTGCCATCTGGAAGGCACAGTCCAGAACCAAAGGATCAGCTATCCAGTGACCACGCAAAGGTTCACGTAGCCAATCTTTGGGGGGCGGAGCAAGTTTCAAAAGAGCTGTCAGGCCATTATCATCCACCCTGATCAAGCGCTTTATTCCATGGAAAGCGGGACCGTGAAAAAGCATCCTGTCATACGCTTGTCCGGCTTCCAGGATGTCGGGTGTTGGTTCCAGCAAGTGGTCCTGGTCAAAGTCAGGGGAGGGGGGCAAATCCTCAGCTAAAATTGCTTTAGCCCGGCAATGGATAACAGGAGTTCTTTCTTTTGTACCGTTATGAATTTCAACTGGAACGACAAAAGCCGATTCGCAATATTGGGCTTTTCCGGTCATCAATTTAATTTCGCTTAGATTGTTCTCCAGCACGATTCCTTTCATCAACCTGACCTGATCCAGTCCCACAAGGTTGAGGCCGGGATTGGCATGCAGGGCGGCATGGCCAAGCAATTCGGTTATTAAAGCCATGGGCACCACCGGTTTGCCATTCAGCCGATGGGAGTCGAGAACCGGATGGGATTGCAGGCTGATCTGCTGTTCGAAAGCAAGGTTTAACATATTGTCTTTGTTGGATTTAGGTGCTGACCGGGCTGGTTGCTGATCTGGAATTTCAAAAACAGACCCGACAACGGTTTCAACAGGCCCATCAAGTGGTCCTGCCATTTCCATCAGCATGGCCCTTGCGCCAGCTTCCATAGGGATCAACTCTACTGCCTGACGCTGAAAATTGCGCCTCAGAGCCTCGTCCACCATGCCCCCGTCCCAAGGCCCCCAGTTAATGGAAGACACCTTGCATTCGGGATGCTGGATCGCCCAGCTACCAGCCAATTTGTTAAGAGCCTCGTTGGCCATGGCGTAATCTGCCTGTCCTGGATTTCCCGTCCTGGCCGTAACCGATGAAAATATTACCACATTTCGCAATGGATCATCTTTGCAGGCATCGATCAGACTATACCAGCCATCCACTTTGGTAGAAAAAACCATCTCAAATTGCTCATCGCTTTTATCAGCAATTTGCTTGTCCGCCAGAACACCGGCCCCATGGATCAAAGCCGTAACCGGTCCCCATGACCGGCGAACCCTGTCCATGA
>JALVQM010000082.1 GCA_027025615.1 Desulfobacteraceae bacterium
ACTTGAACCTGTTTATGACTTTTGCTGTGTTATCATGGCTGCCGTCGCTTACAACCAGGATCTCACTTGAATAATGTTGCTTGGCCAGGTAGTCTATTGTTTCTTCAATTGTAGGCACCAAACGATCTTCTTCGTTGTAGGCCGGAATGACTACAGACAAGAACAACCCAGATTCACTTTCGCTTTCCATCCTGCTTGTCCTTATACCCGGCTATCAGGGCGGCGATTTTATCAGTCGGTTTAACAAGAGCCAAGGCACAAATTGTTCCCGTGACTGCACCTGCAACTACGTCCATTGGGAAATGCATCCCAAGATATACTCTAGAATATCCAACTATTAAAGCTATAAAATAGAATAAAGGCCATCCTTTGGGAAAGTAAATGGTTAGAAAGCAAGCAGCCGCAAAAATATTGGTTGCATGGGCCGATGGCAATGATTGGGATCTGCCCTTGACTATTTTTTCCAATTGTCCCGTGGTTTCCCAGGTCTTTGTCATGCGATCGTAAAGATGGACCATGGATATGGAATGATAGGGGCGCAGCCTGCCAAATGTCGGTTTCAATAAATCTGAGCATACAAACTCGGACAGACCTATTACCGCCAGAATTGCGAATGCCGCCACTTTCAATCTTATATTCTTTTTTTGCAGGACAATGGCCAGCCAAAAAACACCAATGGGAATAAGAAAGTTTTTCTCGTTGGATACAAAGGGCATCACAACGTCGAAAAATTTGTTTTGGCCATCTCTGTTGATCAGGTAAAACAGCCATGTGTCAAACTTGATTACCAAATCGAGCATAACAGTTTCCCAAAGTTATTCTAAAGGAACTGATTACTTTCAGTCGTCTTTGAATTGCATCTGGTATAGTTTATGGTATTCTCCTTTGCGGGCCATTAGCTGGACATGGGTACCGGATTCAACTATCCGTCCGGCCTTTAATACAATAATCTTGTCGGCATTTATTATAGTAGATAACCGGTGGGCGATTACAAAAGTCGTTCGTCCCTGCATAAGATTTTCCAAAGCCTTTTGGACCCAGGATTCTGCCTCAGTATCCAAGGATGAAGTTGCTTCATCAAGAATCAAGATCGGGGCGTCTTTCAGTAAGGCCCTGGCGATACATATGCGTTGCTTTTCTCCGCCTGACAGCTTGCCTCCCAGTTCTCCAACCGAGGTGTCAAATCCTTTGGGAAAGAGTTGAATAAAATCATAAGCATAGGCAGCCTTGGCCGCGTTAATGATTTCCTGTTGAGACGCCTTTAAATTCCCGTAGGCAATATTGTTGCCGATGGTGTCGTTGAAAAGCACCGGTTCCTGGGTAACTATTGCTATTTGGCGACGCAAAGAATTAATGGCAATGTTGCGGATATCTATATCGTCAATAAGGATTGCTCCTTGGCTAACATCGTAAAAGCGAGGAATAAGGTTGACCATGGAGGTCTTGCCCCCACCACTTACACCGACTATAGCCAACACTTTTCCTACCGGTACATCCAGATTGATATTTTCCAAAACCAGTTTTTCGTCATAGCCGAAAGAGACATTTTTGAAACAAACCCTGTGCGGTTTGAAGTCCAGCAGTACTGGTTTCTCAGATTCCTTGATATTCGATTCGGTTTCAACGATGTCGAATACTCGGTTAGCTGCAGCCATTCCTTCCTGAACAGCATTGTTGATCTTGGTAAGTTTTTTGACCGGGTCATAAAGCATTATAACGGCTGTTAAAAAAGCGAAAAAGGTGCCTGGTGAAGAATATCCCCTGATCACATTTAAACCGCCGTACCAAATTACAAAAGCAACCGCAAGACCACCGAGAAATTCCATTACCGGTGATGACAATGATTTGGCCCGGGCGGTTTTGACTTCGCGGCGAAAGATATCATCAGTATTTGCACTGAAACGCTTTTTTTCGTAGTCTTCCATACCGAAGGCCTTGACAATCTTGCTGCCAACGAAAGTTTCATGCATCAATACACTGAGGTTAGCCATGGCTTCCTGGACTCCTGTACTTGTCTTACGTACACGGCGGCCAAAACGGACCAAGGGGATAAAAGCAAACGGCAGGACGAAAAAGGCCATTATGGCCATACGCCAGTCCATGTAAAAAATAACGCAGGTAAGACCGGCGATCGTCAGGGTATCACGGACCGCAGCCGCTACGGCACTGGAAACCATGATTTTGATCAGGTTTACATCGTAGGTGATGCGTGACATCAGGGCACCGGTTTTTTCTTCCTGGACAAAGGATATGGGAAGGTCCATCACCCGGCTGAATATTTGGTCCCTCAATTGGCGGATTATATGGTTACCTACATACTCCATCAGGAATTCCTGGCCATACATGGCAAGGCCACGCAAAACGTAAATGCCGACGATCGCCAGGGGCAGGAGCTTGAGCATCATGGTGTCCCGGTTAAAAAAGATGTCATCTATGACTGGTTTCACCAACCAGGCTGAAGCCGAAGTGGTCCCGGCCATCAAAGCCATGCAGCCCATAGCCAGCAACAGCCTGCCCTTCTGAGCCATGACAAGTGCGATTAGACGACGGTGACGATCGGTCAAGCGTATTTTATTAGTCAACTTCATGTCCAAAATAACCATCGGCAAGTGCTGTTATTCTGTTTAACTCATTTTCCAGTTGCCGGCGACAACCTTCCAACACAGCGGCCCGGTCTGTATTTGGAACCCTGACCGGTTTGCCATAGATCATCAGACCGGGGGATCCGGGCAGCGGCATGATAAACCGATCCCAACTTGCAAAAACCTTTCGGTGTTTTGCGCTGTAACTTGCCGGGATAATAGGAAGACCAGTTTTGGCGGCCAGTAAAATAACTCCCGGTTGAACCTTGTATCGAGGCCCTTGGGGGCCATCAGGCACCACTGCGCCAATATGCCCCTGTTTTACCAGGCTGATCAGGCGCGCCAGGGCCCGTACTCCACCTTTGCCTGTAGAACCCCTGACCGGTAAATGTCCCTGGCGTTTTATGATTTGGGCTATTATTTCTCCGTCGGCTGAATCGCTTACCAGGATAGCCGCATTTTTACCCTTGTGCCTGTAAGCGATGAAAAGAATACGCGAGTGCCAAAAAGCCATTATGTACCTGCCGCTATTCAGGATAGAGGCTGTCTTTTGGTAGCCTGCTACTCGGTAAGGCGAAAAGATGAACAGACCGTCGATAAAAAGCTTGCCCAGAAGTCCGACAAGGCGCCATTTAAGATCGCTTGATTCGTCGTCCTTTTTAAGCAGCATGATGCTTCTCCATCAAATCCAGAGCCATACGGGCTACGCGTTTGGCCGCTCCAGGTTTGCCCAATGCTTTGTGAACGCTGGACAGATCTTGTCGGGCTTTTTCCAGGCGTTGGGGATTGTTGAAAAAATCTAGGATATGTGATGCCAGATTGGGACCGTTGACTTGCTTTTGAATAAGTTCCGGCACAACAGGCCTGCCGGCGATAAGATTTACCAGTCCTATATGGTTAACGTTTATCATCAGCCGACCCAGCATGTAGCTGAGGGGGGAAACTTTGTATACAATGATCAGGGGTGCCTGATGGATCGCCGCTTCCAGGGTGACGGTTCCCGAGGCCGCCACTGCCAATTGACTGCTTTGGAAAACCTGTTTGACGGGACCATTTACCACTTCAATATTGATTTGTTGTCGGAAACTGTTGACCAAAGCATTTGTTTCATAAGCATTGACCGATGGCGCCTGGGAAAGAAGAAAACGAACTGCCGGCAGGCTTTGGGTAACAATGGCAGCGGCCTCCAACATGGGCGGCAGCAGGCGAATTACCTCAGCCTGGCGTGAGCCCGGTAAAAGTCCGATTGTCGGTTGCGCCGGGTCTGGCACACAAGCCTGGGCAGGGATTGACTGGTTGTCAAGCAAAGGGTGACCAACAAAAGTTGCCGGGACACCGTGTCGTTTGAAAAAATCTTCTTCAAATGGGAGGATGACGGCGATTTTATCCACAATTTTTTTTATTTTGCGTACTCTTCCCGAACGCCAGGCCCATACCTGTGGACTTATGTAATAAAGGATAGGCACTGCTGCTTTCTTGGCAAAAGCAGCGGTTTTCAGGTTGAAATCCGGAAAATCGATCAGCAGAAGCAAGTCAGGCTTGCGGCTTCGAATCCATTGACGCGCACTGCGCAAAGCATGTAGTAAACGGGAAGCATTGGCCAAGGCCTCGGTTATGCCAACGACCGCTAGACTTTCTGCCTCAATCATAATGTGGGCCCCGGCGGCTTTCATTCTGCGGCCACCGATGCCAAATACATCGACTTGCGGGGCTATCTGTTTCAAAGCTTCCACGACCCGGGCTCCGTGCAGATCTCCGGATGCCTCTCCGGCGATCATCATTATTGAACCCTTTAGCGGGGTAGGGGTGTGGGTCATCGGAGCCCCCAGCGTGAGTTTTCCACTTTGATCTGGTCCATGATGGACAAGGCGATCTTGAGTGCATCACGCCCCATTTGACCAGTTACCTCAGGAGATTGGCGCAACCTGACCGCCTGTACGAAAGCCTTGATTTCATCCTGCAGGGCATCGGCATGGGTAAAGCAACGCTGGTCGATTTTCATTCCTGGAATTATTCCGTTTTTAACCATACCGTCGGGACGGATTATGGTTATTTCACGGTTGGCGAAATCGACGGATATATAGCCTTCTTTCTGGAACAGGCGGATTTTTCGCTGGTTTTTTGCTGAGATACGGCTGGCGGTAACATTAGCAACACAGCCGTTTTGAAATTCCAGGCGGGCGTTGGCTATGTCAACATGGCTGGAAATTACCGAAATTCCTGCCGCGTGAATGCTGGTCACGGCCGATTTGACGAAATTTAAAATTATATCGATATCGTGAATCATCAAATCAAGCACCACCGAGACATCTGTTCCCCTGGCCTTGAAAGTACTCAGGCGATGGGATTCAATAAACATGGGGTGTTTGACTATCCCATCAAGAGCAGTAACAGCCGGATTGAACCGCTCCAGGTGGCCTACCTGGATCAGCAGTCCTCTTGAATCGGCCAGACGGATAAGTTCGTCGGCCTGTTCCAGGGTCGAGGTAATCGGCTTTTCAATCAAGACATCAACGTCATGTTCGAGGAAATACCGACTTACCTCATAGTGGGTGGCAGTGGGAACGACTACGCTGATTGCTTCAACCTTGCCGGTCAAATCGCGAAAATCAGTAAAAGCCACGGTGCCGAGCTTTGCGGCGATGGCTGTCGCCTTATCAAAATCCTGGTCGACAATTCCCACCAGATTTACATCTTTCAAAGCGGCGTATTTTTCGGCATGAAACTTGCCAAGATAACCGACACCTACAACGCCCACATTTAATTTGTCTTCCATTTTAAGCCTCTAATGAATTAACAAAGAGCCAGCTTTGCCTAATTCCCTGCACCGGCGGTTTTGGCAAAGGTCCAACATTTTGCCGATGTTAATCAGGCTTGTCATCAATAGCTATGATCGTAATGCCGTGTTCATCGGCTTTGTTTATCATTGCCTGGCGATCAAAAACCACTGCTTTACCGGCATCTACAACCAGAACCCTTGCGTTTACTGCGGCCATGGTTTCGACGGTTCCCAAGCCGACCGCCGGAACGTCGAATCTGAAGTCCTGATTTGGTTTACAGACTTTGATCACCACAGCTTGGCCTTTACCCAATTTGCCACCACGTTTAATGGTTGCGTCTGTGCCGTCTATGGCCTCGACTGCCAACACCGTTCCGCCGGCCACAACAACACATTGGCCGATATCCATCTGACCGATTTGTTTCGCTATCTCCCAGCCAAAACGGATATCCTTTTTTTCCGAGCGTGTAGGTTTCCGGCGTGTCCAGCACCCTGGGGGGGCCAGCATTTCAGGCAGCAGAAAAGTAGAGGGTTTGATCTGGATACCGGATTTTTCAAGGGTACTTGCAAAAGCTCTTAAAACAGTATCATCATGGGTATGGCGCATTTTGGCAACCATGGCAATGGCTTTCATATCAGGCTTCACGTCGGAGAACATGCGAATCTTACCGATGGTCCCCATCATTACGGCCTGTGATACTTGGTGCTTCTTAAAATATTTAATAAGCTTGGAAATCTGTCCCAGGTGAAACCATTCGAGTTCATCAACCATGTTTGCCAGGTCTGGGTTGGTTTCTTTACGGTAACCGGCTGCAAAAACCCGGTAGCCTTTTTGGCCGGCCCGATGGGCGAAAATCAATGGAAATTGTCCACCACCGGCGATCAGTCCTATCCTTTGTTCCATTTCAAAACCGTATTTAGCGGGTTATTCCTCGTTTTGAATTTTGAATAAATTCTATGAAACGGGTAACTTCAGCTGTGGGTTCAAGTTCGGCTTTGACTCTTTCTATGGCTTCGTTGAGGGTCAATCCGATCCTGAAAATAATCCGATAGGCTTTTTTTAATCTATTCAGTGCCAGTTCTGAAAAACCCTGGCGTTTTAAGCCGATCCGGTTAAGTCCGTGCAAACGTGCCCTGTCGCCGGCGGCTATCACGTAAGGAGGGATGTCTTTGACTACAGCTGATTTCCCGCCTATGAATGCGTATTCGCCTATCCTGACAAACTGATGTATCGCTACAAGTCCACCGACAGTGGCGTTATGACCTATTTCAATATGACCGGCCAAGGTGGCATTGTTGGACATGACAACATTATTGCCGACGATACAGTCATGGGCAATATGAGTGTAGGCCATCAAAAAACATTTATCGCCAATCCGGGTGATACCACCGCCGAATCCGGTTCCCCGGTGAATGGTGACAAATTCACGGATCATGGTCCCTGAACCGATTTTGACCCATGTTTCTTCACCTTCGAATTTGACCGACTGGGGAGGAGCGCCGATGGCCGCAAATTGGTAAATGGTACAGTCAGGTCCCAACTCCACGTAAGGTTCGATAACGCAGTGAGCCTTGATCTCGGTATTGTCACCAACGATTACGTTAGGGCCGATTACGCTATAGGCACCAATTTTAACATTATTACCCAGTCGGGCATTTTTATCTATGATAGCCGTATGGTGAATCATTACTTTTCTCCGATGGAAGCCATCATTTGCGCTTCGGCTACGATTTGTCCGTCTACCGTGGCGATACCGGCCATTTTGGCTGCGTTGGAACGAATTTTCAGCAACTCGACTTCAAGCAGCAACTGATCTCCAGGTATAACCGGTTTACGGAATTTCACCTTGTCGATACCCATGAAATAAAAAACCAGTCTGCTTTGTTTTTCTTTAGGCAGGCTGGATGATGCCAGCACTCCACCGGCCTGGGCCATGGCTTCGATAATAAGTACTCCGGGCATAACCGGCAAGCCCGGGAAATGGCCCTGAAAAAAAGGCTCGTTGAAAGTAACATTTTTAAGAGCCTTGATTTTTTTTTCGGGTTCAATTGAAACAATTCGATCTACCAGTAAAAAAGGATATCTATGGGGCAGATGTTCCATGATTTTTTTTACATCTAGAATGGTCTCCATGGCCTCTCCTTTTATACCTAGATTATGAAATCAACCACTGTCAGGATTTGTTTTTGTCAAGTCGACATTCAAGTTTTCCAAGGCGTTTTTCTATTTTCCTTAATGTTTTCGCCATATCCGGTAGGCGTGGAATGATTTGCTGCACCCGCAACCATATCCGGTGGGCCATTGCGGCACTGCCTGAAACCACCTGCCCGGGTTCGATGCTGTGGGCAACCCCAGACTGGGGGCCGACTATGGCTTTGTCTCCGATTGTAATATGGCCGCTGACACCGACTTGCCCGGCCAGGATGACATTTTTACCGATGGTTGTACTGCCTGCAATTCCCACTTGGGCCACCAACAAGGTGTTGGCCCCGACGATAACGTTATGAGCCACATGAACTAGATTGTCGGTTTTGACTCCAGACTGGATCCATGTTTTACCGAAAGTCGCCCGGTCAATGGTGTTGTTGGCCCCGATTTCGACGTCATCGTCGATTTGAACTATACCGGTTTGGGGCATCTTGAAATATTTCTCGTTATCAGGGACAAATCCAAAACCGTCACTGCCTATAACCGTGCCGGAATGAATTGTAACCCGGTCGCCGATCCGGCAGCCGTCAAGGATGGTGACGTTGGGATGTATGAACACATCATTACCAATTAAGACGTTGTCTCCTATCACTGTGTTTGGCAAAAGGCTTACCCGGTCGCCAAGGATCACCCCGGATCCGATTACGACACCGGCTGAGATTGAAACGTTTTCTCCATGGCGCAGGTCTTCACTGACGATTGCACCCGGATCAATACCGCCAGCCTGTTTTTTCGCCGGGACAAGCTTGGCCAAGGTTTTTGCAAAAGCCAGCCGCGGATTAGCAACCCTGATCATGGTCAGTGAGCCTGAAGGCGGAGTGTCTTCAGGAACAAGGATACAACCGGCCGATGTATCGGGCAGGGCATTCAAGCTCGCCTGGTTATCTGCAAAGGTGATTTGGTTAGGTCCGGCCTGTGCCATTGAATTGGCACCTGATATTTTACGTTCAGGATCACCAATTATCTCCCCAGAGACAATTTCGGCGATTTCTTTGACTGTCCATTCCATCAGTTACTTGTTCGCCTTTTTCTTGTTGTTTTGCTTATAGCGCTCATTGTAAATTTGAATTACTCTGTCAGTCAGGTTAACCGACTGAGGTGCGTAAACCACGCCAATTTTCTCAATGATCAATAAATAGCCTTCCTTTTTGCCTATTTCTTCCACAATATCCAATACTTGACGCCTGATACGGTTAATCAGCCGTTTTTGTAATTGCTGGATTTCTTTTTCATATTTTTGTTTCAATGATTTCAGGTCATTAATTTTAATCCTAAATTCACGTTCTTTTTCTTCACGCTTTTCACGGCTCATCACCATGGATTCGCGCTCGAGCTGTTTTTTCAGTGCTTCGATCTGGCTTCCCTTGAACTTCAGATCCTGTTCCATCCTGCGTCCCTGAGTGTTTATCTCTTGCTTTATGTTTTTTCCAGCTTCAGATTTTTCAAAAATTTTTTGAAAATCAATAACTCCGATTTTAGCTACATCCGCAGCTGATGCCTGGCCGGTCAATCCAAACATCATAAGGGTCAACATTCCAATACAAACAATCAATTTATGATTATGCATAATACCTCCCTGATTTAAGCAAAAGCACCAAGTTTACACTGAGTTGGCAAAAGTTACGGTTTTGATGCAGATAATTGGGCAACCGGTGTTGACCAGCCTTTTAAAATGCCCCTCCAATGGCAAACTCCCAGCGGGCACTGGAACTTTCTCCTTCCCGGGGATCCAAAATATGTCCCGCCTCGAGACGAATCGGTCCTACCGGCGATAACCATCTGATACCATAGCCGGCACTGTGTCGTAACTCACCAAAGTCTATATTTGATCCGTATACATTGCCCGAGTCGTAGAATACAACCCCCATGAAACCGTTTTCTTCGGAAATGGGAAAGATAAGTTCAAGGTTGAACTGGACCATTTTGTTGCCGCCAATTTTTGTCTCAACCCCTTCGGAATTGATTTCTGTAAGGTGGATGTCCCGGTAATCGAAGCCTCGAACTGAATTTATACCTCCTAAATAAAATTTTTCATAATCGGGCAGGAGTTTGTCACTGTTCTCATAAACCATGCCACCTTTTCCATGGATAAAGCCGGTCAATTTTTTAAAGACCGGAAAGTACCAGCCGGTTTCAGCCAGATATTTGGTAAAGCCGATATCACCACCCAGCCCGGCATATTCAACTGACAGACTATGATATGAACCTTCGGACGGGTTAAATATCCTGTTGCGTGAATCGTATTTTATCGAAAGTCGGGCAGCGCTGGTTGCGTTTGTCCCATCGAGCTCCTTGATCTGGTCACTTGCATTGTCCTCGACGTTGGTTACCTCGCTCAGGTCATACCTGTATCCCCAGTAAATCCGCGTGTAATCAAATATCGGATAGCTGAACCGCAATCCTCCGCCCCGGCTGGTAAGATCATATTCATCGTAGTCTTTTTCCTGATTGTATAAGTCAATACCAGCCATAAGAGGTATATCAAACAACCAGGGCTCTGTAAAACTGAGGGTGAAACGAGTAGTTTGAGCCCCGAAATCTCCCTTGAACTGTAGCTTTTGGCCACGGCCTAGAAAATTACGCTGGGTTATGGAGCCTGTGAAAAACACCTCCTCAACAGTGCTGTATCCTGCTCCGAAGGTAAAAGTGCCGGTTGGTTTCTCAGTTACCGCTATTTTAACTTTCATTTGGTTTTCGGCGCTACCCTTAATCGTGTCAACCTTGATATCTTTAAAGAAATCCAGGCGATACAGGTTGCGAATACTGCGCTTTAACTTGCTGCCGTTGTAAAGTTCTTGCTCATGAATCTTGAGTTCACGCCTGATAACCTTGTCCCTTGTTTTTGTGTTGCCCTCGATGACTATATCTTCAAAATACACCAGCTGCTTCTTGGAAATATGGTAGACTATGTCCACAAGGGCCTGGGCCTTGTTTTCCCTGGTTTCAGGGGTGATATCGGCATAGGCATAGCCCGCATCGGCATACTTGTCGGACAGCATCAAAACATCACCCCGGATTACTTCCCGGCTATAGAATGTTTGTTGGGTTATTTTTAATTGGCTGAGCAGGACAGCCCGGGGTTCGATGAGATCTCCTTCCAAATCTACCTTGCCAATCCGGAATCTTCGACCTTCCTGGATTTTAATGGTAATTTTAATCCAATCGTCTCCATACTCAATTTGTGGTTCACCAACCTTTGCATCGATGTATCCATGATTATGATAGAAGGCCGCCAATCGGGAGACATCCTCCGCCAGGTCGTCCTTATTCAAATCTCCTGATGACGTCAGCCATGAAAAAAAACCTTTTTCAGAAGTTTTGATTATATCCTTTAATTCATCATCTTTGAAAGCCGTGTTGCCTTCAAAACGTATTTCCTTAATAAGCAGCTTTGGCCCTTCATTAATAACAAAGGTTAAATCCACCTGGTTTTTGCCGCAGCGTTTAATTTCATAATTGACTTTTACACGGTGATAATTTTTTTCGCGGTAAAGCGACTCTATCTGTTCAATATTTTTTTTGACCTTGAAAATATTGAGGATGGTACCGGTGCTGAGGGTGAGGTTTTCGCGTATTTTATCTTCCGAGATAAACTTTTCACCCTTGATGATAATTTTACGAACAGTTGGTTTTTCGGTAACTTTGAAAGTCACCTGTTTGCCCCTGGGGCCGTCTTCAACTAGAATTGCAATGTCGTCGAAATATCCCAGGCTGTAAATTGCCTTAAGATCTTTCGACAATGAGGTTGGGTTGTAAATATCCCCCGGTTTGGTTTCTACAACCCGTAGAATTGCATCTGATTCTATCAGTTTGTTTCCAGTAACTGTTACTGCTGCTACTTTTCTTTGGGCCAGTAATATGTCAGCTATCTGTTCAGAAATCCTGGATACTGCCGTTGAAAGATCTGCCAGGTTATGGCCTTCTGCATAAAGATTGTGGACATCGGTTGGGTTGTTTTCGGAAACCAAGTGGGCATCCAGGCTGTAGCTTTGACCAATTATGGTCAAACTGCCCCATGCAATAGCGTCGGCACCATTTTCCCTGGCCAGAGACAGATATCTTTCGACCGTCGGGGAAGTATTTAAATCCGGCAAGCCGGACCGGTGGGCCAGGATTACCATGGCGCCCTGTTTTTTCAGCTTTTCCGCAACCAGGGATGGTATTTGTTGACCTAGATGTTCATGACCTGCCGGTGCATTGACGCTGAAGGGCAACAGCATAAGCTTGGAGGCAAACGCGTTGTAGCCCGGGAAAAGGATAACCGAGATAGTGAGCAGCAGGAAAATGAGCTTTGAAACCAACTTGCGCTTCATCAAAAAACCTTTATTTGGCGTCGGCTGCCACCAATTGTCCTTCAACAATTGTAACTCTGCGATCCAGCATGGATGCCAGTTCCAAGTTATGGGTTACAACCACCAAGCTCATACCGAAGTCCTGGTTTAGTTCCAATAATAATTGGTGAATATGGTCACTGTTTTTACTATCCAGGTTACCTGTTGGTTCATCGGCCAATAAAAGGCTGGGTCGTTGAATCAAGGCCCGGGCAAGGGCAACCCTTTGCTGTTCGCCCCCTGACAACCGGTTTATTCGGCGATCGTGCTTGTCAGCCACCCCAACCCTTTCAAGCATAGCCATAGCCGCCTGGCGGGCGCGTTTCTTTTCAATCCCGGCAATCAGCGCCGGCATCATTGTGTTTTCCAGGGCTGTAAACTCGGAAAGCAGGTGGTGAAATTGGAATACAAACCCCATGGTTCTGT
This sequence comes from Desulfobacteraceae bacterium, assembly GCA_027025615.1. GTDB lineage: Bacteria > Desulfobacterota > Desulfobacteria > Desulfobacterales > Desulfosarcinaceae > JALVQM01. The sequence continues at coordinate 12,328 of JALVQM010000082.1, forward strand.
TGCGAAAGCGGGCCAACTTCTTTTCTTCGTAAGTTGACAGGTCTTCTCCCATGCAAATTAATTTGCCCTGATCAGGTTTTTCCAATGTGCCAAGAATGTGGAGCAGAGTCGACTTGCCTATACCAGATGCTCCTACGACTGCCAGGGTTTCTCCCCTTTGGATGGTCAGGTTAACGTTGCGTAAAACTTCGATTCGTGTGTCATCGTAAGCAAAGCTTTTTTTAATACCTACTGCTTCCAGTAAAGCTGTAGCGGAATTGTCAGCTGCCGGTTTTGCACTGTCAACCATTGCGGATGGCCTCCACCGGATCTAAACAGGTTGCCCTCATGGCCGGATACAGGGCGGCCGCCAGGCAGATTAAAAGGGCAGCGGCTGCAACGGCTGCAACGTCGGCGGTGCGTACATTTACCGGAAAGGCCGAGATATAAAATACATCACTGGGCAGCCGGATTATGTGGAGCTTTTCCTGTAAATAGCACAAACCAAGACCGCCCATGGTTCCAGCCAATGTACCTACGGCTCCGACTGCCAGCCCCATGAAAAGGAATATGCTGCGAATGTGTTTGGCGGTGGCTCCCATGGCTTTAAGCACGGCGATGTCTTTTTCTTTTTCGGCAACCAGGATCATCAGGCCGCTGAATATGTTTACCGTGGCTACAAGTACGGTCAGAGCAAGGACAATAAACATGGTAGTTTTTTCCAACTGCATGGCAGAGAATAAATTTTTATTTCGTTCCATCCAGCTGAGGCTGTTGAAGCCGGGACCAAGAATATTTTCAATTCTGTGGCTTATTTTTTGGGCTCCAAAGACCTGTTTGGTCATTACCTCAAAAGCGGTAACCTGGTTTGGCCTGCGCATCAGATGTTGCACGTCTTCCAGGCGACCAAAGGCCAGGCTGCCGTCATAGAGCCAGACACCGGTTTCAAAAACCGCAGTAACTATAAATTGTTTCATGACCGGCAGAAATCCACCTGGTGCAATAATACCTTTAGGTGCTATGACCTGAACTGTACCGCCGGGACTTACTCCAAGCCTGCTGGCAAGCGCTCTGCCCAAGACCAGGGGAGCTGGTGAAGATCTGGCAGGTTTTTCAAAAGAAGAATCAGTAAACAATGTTTTTAGACCTGCAATGTTAAGGGCCCGGCTGGCTTTCTGGGCATTGATTCCCTTCAGGGTTACACCGGCGGATCTTGAATCCTTTTGAATCATAACCTCTGTTTTGAATACGGGCCATGAAGAGGTTACACCTTCGATCCTGTTGATTCGACTCACTATTTCAGCTTTGGCGATCAAGGATTTGCCTTTTGGGGTCACAACCACATGTGGTTCAATGGAAAGGATACGCATTTTTAAGTCTGATTCAAAACCTTCCATTACCGCAATGACTACTATCAGAGCCGTCACCCCGATGGCTACTCCTGCCGTAGCCAGGATGGATATCAAGGCAATGAAGGCGTGCTTGGGTCTTGATTTCAAATACCTGGCGGTTATGAATAATTCAAAGCGCATGTATTTGCCACTGAAAAGACCTGTAAGCAGGAATCAACCGGCCCGCTATGATTGACTTTTTGGCTTCATATGCGGAAAAAGAATTACTTCGCGGATTGAGGCCGCATCAGTCAACAGCATTACCAGACGGTCGACACCTATCCCTTCTCCTGCAGTTGGAGGCATGCCGTATTCCAGTGCCTCTATGTAATCCTCGTCCATGTAGTGCGCCTCTTGATCACCGGCATTGCGATCCTCCACTTGTTGGAGAAATCTCTGACGTTGATCTGCGGGATCGTTCAACTCGGAAAATCCGTTGGCTATTTCCCTGCCGGCAATAAACAGTTCAAACCGTTCCGTCAGTTCTGGTTGCTTGTCGTTCCGGCGGGAAAGGGGCGACACTTCTACTGGATACCCGGTAACAAAGGTTGGTTGAATCAACCGGGGTTCCACCAGGGTATCGAATATTTTTGTGATTATTTTGCCGATTCTCTTGGTTTTTGTCAGTTTTACATTTTTTTCAGCCGCGAAATCGATTAAAGCCTGTTTGTCGTTCAGCAGGGCAAGGTCCAGGCCTGCCATTTTTTCAAGAGCTTCCAGCAATGGCAAGCGTTGCCAGGGACCGGCAAGGTTTATAGCCTGGCCCTGATATTCAATTTGGGTCGAACCCAGGACCTGCCGGGCAACCTGGCTGAAAAGTTTTTCGGTGATATCCATCAGGTCTATGTAAGTCGCGTAAGCCTGATAAAATTCAAGCATGGTGAATTCCGGGTTGTGCTGGGTAGAAACACCTTCATTGCGAAAGTTGCGGTTTATTTCAAACACTCTTTCGAAACCACCTACTACCAAACGTTTGAGATATAGCTCAGGAGCGATTCGTAAAAAAAGGTCCATATCCAAGGCATTATGATGGGTCTTAAATGGAGTTGCCTCGGCTCCTCCAGGGATGGGTTGCATCATGGGGGTTTCAACTTCAATGAAGTCTTTTTCCAGAAAAAATTCGCGGATAGCCTGCACAATCCGGCTGCGGGTGCGAAAGATGTCACGCACCTCGGCATTCATTATTAAATCAACATAGCGTTGGCGGTAGCGTTTTTCAGGATCTTTGAGGCCGTGAAATTTTTCCGGCAAAGGCCGTACTGCCTTGCTGAGCAGGCGCAACGAGTCAACCAACAAGGTCCACTCGCCGGTTTTGGTTTTGAAGATACTTCCTTCAAGACCAACGAAGTCCCCTATATCGAGCTGTTTAAACAGAGTATAAGTCTCAGCACCGACTTTATCCCTCCGGATGTAGGCCTGCATTTGTCCGGTACGGTCCCTGAACCTGATAAAGGCCGATTTACCGAATTTGTTGATAGCCATCATCCTGCCCGCGGTCGCATAAACAGGACCGTTCTCAACAGGTGGCTCTTTATCCAGGGTGGCGGCGATATCCAGTATCTGTGCCACTGTATTGGTAACCCTGAAATCGTTGGGGTAAGGGTTGATACCGTTTTTTCGCAGTTGTTCAACTTTCGAACGGCGTTTGGTTATGATATCGGTCGTTTTTTCCATCAAATATCCATCTTGTAATAATTGGTCAAATAATACAAAACGGGTGATAAACGACATGCAAGGTTGCCGCCGTTGCTGTCTGCACCCGTTCACCAAGGTCTTTTCGACCTTTCACATACAAGCAAAAAATGCTAACCAATTCCATTTAGGCTGTCAAGGCCAAGTTGAATGGTATATGCTGGTTGTATTTGACCTTGCAGGTTATTGAAATTAGGATAGGAAACGTTGGGGAAAATACTTTCTCAATAAGCTTTATCCGTCGAAGCCCGGCATTTGAATATCAGGTATCAAGCCCGAATGAAAGCTAGTGAGGGTATACAGATTGTCAGCTAGAATTCTTTCTAGATACGTATTTTTCCAGCTTTGGGGCCCTTTTGCCGTTAATCTGTTGTTTTTCACCTTTGTTTTTTTGATGACCCAACTGTTGCAGTTGACCAATCTGATAGTCAACCATCAGCTTGGAATCATGCTGGTCGTACGCCTGATTGTCTATAGCATGCCTTTTTTTTTACAATTCATCATTCCAATGTCAGTCATGATGGCAATCCTGTTGACCTTGATGCGGATGAGTTCCGATAATGAAATCCTGGCAATAAAGGCGGCTGGGATAAGCATAACCAGGTTGTTGCCCCCCATTTTTTCTTTTGGATCCATATGTTGTCTGGTAACAGCCTTCATTGCCATTTGGGCTTTGCCCCAAGGAAGGCTGGCGGCCCGTAAACTTATCTACCAGGTGGCTTCTTCAAACATCAACGCGGCCATCAAACCCAGGGTTTTCATAGACAGTTTTGACAATGTTATCCTTTACATCAACCATGTAGAGCCTGGTAGCGGTGTATTGAAAGACATTTTTATCGAAGATCGCCGCAGGCCGGAGGTGGTTACAACGGTGGTGGCTCCACGTGGAGTGCTTGTCTGCGATACCAGCCGGGGATCGATTTTACTGCGTTTGTTCAACGGTCAGATTCATCAAGTTGATATTGGGCAAAGGATGGCCAATGCGGTCAGTTTCCGGACCTATGATGTCCGTCTCGATTTCAGACATCATCTCCAGGATCCATCCCTGGGCCCTAAAGATGAAGAGGAGATGTCACTGGCGGAGTTGCGGGAGTATTTGCATAATACATCGAGGCATGATGCCCAGTATTATCTTACCCTGATGGAATGGCATAAAAAATTTTCATTGCCGTTGGCTTGCCTGGCACTTGCCGTCATGGCTACTGCCTTGGGTATCCAGTCCCGCCGAACCAAGCGTTCCCATGGAATCGGTTTAGGGCTTGGCTTTTTCCTGCTTTATTACTTGATGCTTTCTGCTGGCTGGGTTTTTGGAGAAGCAGGGCTTTACCCCCCGCTTATCGGAATGTGGTTGCCCAATGTGGTGACCGCCGGGCTGGGCCTGTTTTTGCTTGCCGGGAAAGTCCGGGAGAAACCCTTGCCGAGCTTTGGGCGGACATTGAGGGTGTTGGAGTACTGCAAACGCTTTATGAAATCAAAAAGCCGGGAAGACAACTCACAAGGCAGTTGCAACAGATAAATAATGATGAAAATTCTCAGCAGGTACATAGCAGGACAAATTATCAGCAGCCTGGTTACGGTGATGATCGCGGTAATCGGGGTTTATCTGGTAGTGGATTTTATCGAGAAGATAGATGACTTCCTGGAAGCCAGGGTCGCCATGGACAAAGCGGCCATGTATTTCGCCTACAAGGTGCCCCTGATAATATCACAGGTATTGCCCGTGGCAATTTTGCTTGCTATTTTAGTCACCTTTGGTCTGATGGCCAAGCACAATGAAATTGTGGCCCTGCAAAGCAGCGGAGTGAGTCACCTGGTGTTGCTCAAACCCGCATTAATCATCGGCCTGGTCGGAAGTCTGCTAATGTTTGTCCTTGCAGAAGTTGCAGTTCCCCTGGCTATGGTCAAGGCCAACTCTATCTGGCTTGGGCAGGTAAAAGGTGTCAACCGGGTTGTTACCAGGCAGAACGATATCTGGATCAAAGGTCCCGGGCGGGTCCTCCATATCCAATACTACCATCCTGAAACTCGAACAGCCTTTGGGTTGACCGTGAACCTGTTTGACAAAAATTTCGTTCTCGTAAGGCGGATAGATGCCAAAAGTGCCCGTTTCCACGATGGCAAATGGATCCTGCAAGACGTTATGGACCAGTTTCCGGGTAAAGACGAAAAGAATTTCAAGGTGCGTTTGCGGGACAACCTTGATATTGACCTTGGGATCACCCTCGATGACTTAAAGGAAGTTGTCAAGCCTACCGAGGAAATGAGCTATGCAGAGCTGCGGCGGGCAATCAAGCGAATTGAGACTGAAGGTTACGATACTACTGCTTACAGAGTCGACCTGTATGGCAAGACAGCCTTTCCCTTTGTTTGCCTGATACTTTCCCTGATGGGAGTGGGAATTGCCGGTTCAGGCAGAATACGCGATGGACTTGCGGCCAGTGTTACTTATGGGATAGGGGTGGCTTTTTTGTATTGGACCTTTTTCAGCTTTAGTATGTCTCTTGGCTATGGAGCAATTTTGCCACCTGTGGTGGCCGCCTGGTTGGCCAATGGTGTTTTTTCCATACTGGCTGTAATTTTGCTGTTGAACCTGTTATAGGGGGGCTTTATCAGCCCGTGATACAAAAATCGAGACACAACCGAACTTTATCCGCGGGGTTTTGGGCCTACAACCTGATTTTAAGCTCAGGGGCAATCTTTGGAGCCCCTTGCTGGGCACCGTTGGTTGCAGCGGTGGCTAAAAGGCGGCATACTTTTGGGAAACGGCTTAGGCTTTATAGCTCCTTGCCGGCAGTTTCCCGACAGCCTGTGTGGATTCAGGCGCTTTCGGTGGGTGAGGTACGATCAGCCGAGCCACTGGTAAATTACCTGGCTGACTCGGCCCGGCGTTTGGTGGTCAGTGCCTCTACACACAGTGGTTTTGAACTGGCCCGTGAACTTTTTTCCAACCTTGTGTCGGAGGTTGAATATTTCCCCTATGATTTTATTTTCAGCATCCGGCATGCTGTACAATCCATAAGACCTTCGGCCGTGGTTATCGTGGAGACCGATATCTGGCCCAATTTTCTGTTAGAAATGAATCGCCTGGCAATCCCGGTTCACCTGGTCAACGGCCGGATATCCGACCGTTCATTTGGACGTTTCAAGCGCTTTACAGCTATTTCCAAACATTTATTCAATTGTTTTAATACAATCTGCGTCCAGACCGCTGATGATGCTGAAAGGTTGTTGGGCCTGGGAGTACGGCCTTCGAAGGTAAAGGTTACCGGAAATTTCAAGTTCGATTTGGCCGTCCAGGGATCGATACCTGCCGACAGAGCCGAGTTACGCCAGCGCTGGAATATTAAGGGCGATGGTCCCCTGATTGTAGCCGGCAGTACCCATCCGGGAGAAGAAAAGATCCTGATCCAGGCCCTGGGGCATTTACTTGGAAAGCAACAAGGGCCGTGGCTTATGGTGGCTCCCCGGGATGTGCGTCGGGCGCGTTCTGTGGCCGAATCGTTCAGGGCTGAGGGGTTTTCCGTAGATATGATGGGCCTGCGGCCCCTGCCGGACGGCAAGCCGCCCCATGTCGTGGTTCTGGACAAGATCGGTATCCTGCGCAGGATATATTGCCTGGCGGATCTTGCTATAATCGGCGGCAGTTTTGTTACAGCCGGTGGGCATAATCCCCTTGAACCTGCGGCCTTTGGTTGTCCGGTCGTTTTCGGCCATGATATGAGCGATTTTAGACAGGTTGCAGAGATGCTCATACAGGCAGAAGGCGCCA
>JALVQM010000083.1 GCA_027025615.1 Desulfobacteraceae bacterium
GTTTCGATACTGTCTGTGAACCTGGTATTCCTGATGCACGTAAGCTGGCGAATCATATTGGTCAGGGACGGATAGTGTTGACCAGGACCGAGAGGATTTACAAAGCTTTGAATTCAGGGCAAGTACTCTTGATCAAGGACAACAATGTAGGGGACCAGTTTCGGCAGGTAATACAATCGGAAGGGATAAAGCCGGCAAGCCTTGAGCCCTTTATGCGCTGTTCAATTTGCAACCAAATTTTGGAACCGGTCGGCAGGGACACTGCCAGAGGCCTTGTGCCTGATTATATCTGGCAGACAGCAGCCGTTTTTAAAAGGTGTAAGGGGTGCTTTCGTATATACTGGCCAGGCTCCCATGCTCGAAGGGTATTGCTGCAGCTGGAAAATTGGCTGAAGTAGATAACGCCCGGAATCGGTTCGGAAACATTAAATAATTATCCAGTGGTTTTTTACCTGTGTTCACAATTGGCAGTTAGGTAGAAAAGCGAAGCTCGGGCGTCTGAACAACAGGTGCCAGCCCGGAAAAAATCCAGGACTTTTTACGAAGCTGTTCTAAATGATCACTAGATGGAGTCATCAACCAGGCATACATCTTCTCAGTCCAAAGTCGTTGCCCTTGAGGCACGGCTTGCCAAATGCCGTAATGTTATGACCCTTGGCATAAGGCCGAATTGGCTTGATTACTCTCCCAGGCAGCAGCAACTGATACGCACTGCCTCAAAAGTATATTATCCTTCAAGTTTTTATGCCGAGCTGTTCCATACTATCGGTATAAAAATATTCCCCAGTATTCACACTTATCGTTATGCCCAAGACAAGATTGGCCAGACGGCTTTGTTTCAGCTGGCCGGGATTGCTCATCCCCGCACCCGCGTCTTTTACGGAAAAAAGCAGAAGGAATCAATCCTGGAGCATTTCGATTTGCCGGTTGTTGCTAAGACAGCGCGTGGATCAGCCATGGGCAGGGGGGTTTTTCTTATTCGTAACCCTAGACAGCTGCGCAGGTATTGCAGTCAGCATCATGTAGCTTATATTCAGCAGTATTTACCAGTAGACCGTGACCTGCGGGTAGTGATAATCGGTGGCAAGGTGGTGCTTGCGTATTGGCGGCTTGCCGCCTTTGGAGAATTCCGGAGCAACGTTGCCCGGGGGGGACGCATCAGTTTTGAAAAAATTCCTCTACAAGCCGTGGAATTTGCTTTGCAGGTAGCTTCGACCTGTAAATGGGATGATGTGGGGATAGACGTTTGCTGCTGGGAAAACAGCTTTTATGTCTTGGAGGCAAACATGAAGTACGGCCGCCAGGGGTTTGTACAGGCAGGGATTGATTACTACAGGTTGATGGAGGAGTTGATCCAAGATGGAACCGTATGATCAGGCCGGGATAGCCAAGCTGGAAGAGCTCAGGAGAGCTTTGGATAGGCGTGAAGAAAACATCTTGGCTCCAAATGCAACCATGAGCAGGCACGCTCTGAGAAGAAAGCTGGGCAAGACTGAAAAAGGTTATCGCCAGGCTTTTTCCCTTGATGTTGATCGCATCCTGCATTCCATGGCTTATACCCGTTACATCGATAAAACACAGGTATTTGCCCTTATCCGCAACGATCATATCACCCATCGGGTTTTGCATGTTCAGTTGGTTTCAAAGATAGCCAGAACAATTGGTAGGTTTCTAAGATTAAATGAAGATCTGATCGAAGCCATTGCCCTAGGCCATGATATCGGTCATACTCCCTTTGGACACGATGGTGAAAGGTGTCTTTCCCAACTTTGCTTTAAGGCGGGTATCGGCTATTTTCTGCATAATGTTCAGAGCATTCAGTTTCTCGATCGCGTTGAAAGAAAAGGCCGGGGCTGGAATCTTTGCCTGCAGACCATGGATGGAATCCTGTGTCATGACGGTGAGATTCACAATGCCATGCTGGAGCCTGTGGCAGGCAAGTCATTCTCTGTTTTGGAACATGAAATTGCGGCAAAGAAGCAAAATCCGGATCATCCGTTAGTTCCCATGACCATGGAAGGTTGTGTTGTAAGAATGGCCGACACCATCGCTTATATTGGACGTGACCTGGAAGATGCAATTCGCTTGGGCATTTTGAAAAGGACAGAAATTGAACCTGAAATTATCAAGGTCCTGGGCGATACCAATGGAACGATTGTTTACCGCCTGGTAACAGATATTATATTAAATAGTTACAGCCACAATTTCCTGGCCTTCAGCCCCGGGGTGTCAGAAGCACTGCAAAGGCTGAAGGATTTTAATATGGAAAAAATATATCGCAACCCGCTAATCAAAAGCCATTTAGGACAAATTCAAAGTTTGTTTGAGTTGCTTTTTGAACAGTTCTTGCGGGATTTGGAAGATGGCAATGAGGATTCGGCCATTTTTAAAGGTTTTTTGTCTGATATGTCCAAAGACTATATCGACTCACATTCGCCGGCCGAAATTGTGCGTGATTTTATCGCCGGTATGACCGATCAATACTTTATCCGGCAGTGCCCCGAGCACCTGCGGCCGGAACCGGTTGTCAGGTGATTAACAGATGAGCAGTATCTCGGCAGACGTAAAACAAAAATACCAGCCCAGGGGCTATCGTCGCCTTTGCCGTGCAGGTCATCTCAAGGAATTTACTATAAGGGTACAGGAAAGTGACCTGCATATTCAGGCGGCAGCCATGCTGTCTTCAGAAGCTATGGACGCCCTTGTTGAATGCAGGGGACATTTGGAAGCATACATAGCTGCTAATCCTGATTTTATAAAAGCGCTGTCGCCCTGGCCGGCAGACCCCTTGGCCCCTCCTATTGTTCGCCAGATGATAGCCGCCGGACAGGCGGCCGATGTTGGTCCCATGGCTGCAGTAGCAGGGGCTGTGGCGCAATACGTTGGCCGCCATCTTAAAACATGGTCCTCCGAAGTTGTGGTTGAAAACGGTGGTGATCTTTATCTTGATGTCGATCGTGAAGTAACCATTGGTATTTGGGCCGGCAATTCACCCTTGAGCATGCAGATAGGGCTCAAACTAGGCTGCCCGACAGGCCCCAAGGGTATATGTACCTCATCCGGTACCTTTGGTCATTCCAGAAGCTTGGGCAATGCAGATGCAGTTTGTATAGTTTCTCACTCCGGCCCGCTTGCTGATGCTGCTGCCACTGCGGTCGGCAATCTAGTGCAGACCAGGGACGACTTGAATACAGCCATAGATTTTGGAAGAAAGATTGATGGGGTGGAAGGTATTTTGATTATTGTAGGCAAGTATATGGGGGCCTGGGGCTCTATTGACTTAACGCCCTTGAATGTTGCCTGAGAGGTCAGACCGGGATTTGGGTTATTTTATTCAAGTGGCGGGCCAAGACGTTCATCCAAAAAAAGGTTGAGTTTTATTCGTCTCGATAGTAGGAATAAAGGTCGGCTGGAGATCTAACTACTCTGCATGTTGGGAGAAACGGGATGAAAAAGGCCAAACTTGTTTTCTGGTTGATTGTATTCGGCTTCATTGCTTTGCTGATATATCAAAACAGAGGCTTTTTCCTTGCAAAGCAAAGCCTGGGGATAAATTTGTTTTTCAAAGCTTACCAGACACCCGAAATATCCAACGCGGTGGTATTTGTGGCTTTTTTCCTGATAGGTGTTTTGCTTACTTATATTTTTTGCCTTTTTGACAAGTTTAAAGCCAATAAGACCATAAAGCAATTACGCCAGTCGATCGATACTTACCAGGCCAATATGGAAACATTGAAACAGGACCTGGAAAAGATCAAAAATCAGCGCCAGCCGGCACCGGTTGACCAAAGTAGCGCTACCGATGAGCAGCAGGTTCCTGAAGACAGCGGTAACGACGGGCAGCCTCCACCAGCGACCTCATGATACCGGGAATAAGGGCAGAGCCAGTTTTTTTGTCTCTGAGCAATTCAGCGCTCGAAGCCAATGATAAAAAAGCGATAGTCGTTGCCGGAAGCCCAATTTCTTTGGTACGCTGCGAATGATTCATGAGCACTCCTAAAGCCACTCCCATGATAAAGCAGTACTTGTCCATTAAGGAGAAGTACAAAGAAGCCATTCTCTTTTACCGCATGGGTGATTTTTATGAAATGTTCTTCGAGGATGCAGAACTGGCCTCACGGATTCTCGAAATAACTCTGACCTCAAGGAATAAAAACGATGCCGTGCCTGTACCCATGTGTGGGGTTCCCTATCGTGCTGCCCAGGGATACATTGCCAAGTTACTGGACAATGGGTACAAAGTCGCCATTTGTGACCAAGTGGAGGACCCGGCGACAGCCAAAGGCCTTGTTAAACGCGAAGTAGTTAGGGTTATAACCCCCGGTATGATTATAGAGCACGAGCTGCTCGAGTCAAAGACAAACAATTTCATTCTGTCGCTCTGTGACGGCGGCACCCTTTTCGGGTTGGCCTATCTGGATATTTCCACAGGAGTTTTCCGGTTGACGGAAAGCGATGACAACAAGCTTGTGGCCGACGAGATAAACCGTATTCAACCGAGTGAAATCCTGGTCCCTGAGCATTTCAGTAGTTGGCCTGAAAAACAATTACTCTTTGGAAAAGATGGCAGCGATACCGCTGTAACCTATCTTGAAGACAATCTTTTTGATATAGATTCTGGCCGTCGGCGACTGGTTGAACAATTGGCCGGAGTTTCTCTGGAAAGCTTTGGTTGCCAGAATTTGACTGTTGCCCTGGCGGCAGCCGGGGCGCTTCTGGATTACGTCCGGCAGACCCAGAAACAGGAAATGCCCCACATTCGCAGGGCGCTTCCGTACTTCCTGGGGAAATACCTGGTATTGGACCAGCACAGTCGTCAAAATCTGGAACTGGAATGTAGTTTGCGCAACGGCGGACGTAAGGGGAGCCTTTTGGGGGTCATAGATAAAACGGTTACTGCCATGGGCGGGCGCAAGATGAAACAATGGTTGCGTTATCCCCTGGTGGAACTGGAATCTATAAATGCAAGGCTTTTTGCCGTAGAGCAACTTTATGAAGCCCCAAATACCCGCCAACAAATCAGGGAAGCCCTGGACTCGGTTTATGATCTTGAACGGTTGAACGGAAAGATTGCCATGGGGCGTGCCAACGGCCGCGACCTGTTGGCCTTGAAGCGCTCCCTGGAAAAGCTGCCCGGAATATGGGATTTGCTGAATAATTTTTCAGCCCCCTTGTTGAGCAAGCGGCCCGGACTGGAACCAATCCTGCCCCTGGTAACGCTCGTTGAACGGTCAATCAGGGAAGATGCTCCACCTGCCGTCAACGAGGGGGGAATTATAAAACCGGGTTATAACTCTGACCTGGACGAATTGATTCGTATCAGCCAGGATGGCAAAGGCTATCTGGCCGGATTGGAAACAAGGGAAAGGCAGGCAACTGGAATCGGGTCTTTGAAAGTAAGATTCAACAAGATTTTCGGCTATTATATAGAGATTCCAAAGACACATTCTGATTCCGTACCATCGCATTACGTAAGAAAACAAACCCTGGTCAATGCAGAACGCTATATAACCGAGGAGTTAAAGGCTTTCGAAACCAAGGTTCTCAACGCTGAACAGGAGCGTGCTGCCCTCGAACTTGAACTGTTCAACCAAATCAGGGATCAGATTGCCGCCTGCTCTGGTGATATCCTGGAGGCGGCCGAATATACAGCTACGCTGGATTGCCTGTGCTGTTTTGCTCAGGTGGCTGACGAAAATGATTACCACCGACCTGTAATGGGCAGCGATGGTGTCCTGGAAATTGAAAATGGACGCCATCCAGTGGTGGAAAAATTGATTGTTGAGGAACGTTTTGTTCCCAACTCGCTCAAACTTGACAATCAGGCCAACCAGGTCCTGATTATAACCGGTCCCAACATGGCGGGTAAATCCACCGTATTACGCCAGGTGGCGCTGATAGTTCTTCTGGCCCAAATGGGAGCTTTTGTCCCTGCATCAAAAGCCCGCATTTCCATAGTGGATCGGATATTTACCAGGGTTGGAGCTCTTGACAACCTGGCAGCCGGACAAAGTACCTTCATGGTCGAAATGCAGGAAACAGCAGCGATTTTGAATAATGCCACTGCTGACAGCCTGGTGATAATGGACGAAATTGGACGTGGCACAAGTACCTATGATGGTATGAGCATAGCATGGGCTGTAGCTGAATATCTCCATGATTTGAATGACCACGGCGTAAAGACCTTGTTTGCCACCCACTATCACGAGCTTACGTCTCTGGCTGAGGTTATGCCGCGCATTCGTAATTTTAATATTGCCGTCAAGGAGTGGAATGACGAGATAATATTTTTGCGAAAACTGCTTGAGGGCGGTGCCAATAGAAGTTACGGTATCCAGGTAGCCCGCCTGGCTGGAATTCCGGACAAGGTAATCAAGCGGGCAAAAGATATTCTTTCTGACATAGAAAAAGATGCTTCTCTGGAGCGTCTTGGCCAGGTTGGAGATAAAGAAAATGAGGCCCGGCAGCATATACCCCAACAAATGGAGTTGTTCAAACCCCCGGAAACAGATATTATTGAATCCTTATTAAAAATTGATTTGGCCCGTACAACACCGATTGAAGCCATTAATTGCTTGGACGCCCTCCAGGCAAAGGCGCGGCGCTTGAAGTGACAAGGATAAAGCAATAACGTGCAAAATATATCAAGACATGACTCTGGTTTGTTAAAGCCGGTTACCCCAATTGCAGCTTTCCTCAGGGTTTCACATAAATTCACCGCCTTGACTGTCATCATGATCTTGTGTCTTGGCTTGACAATGGCAGGGACAGCCTTTGCCAAGTCCATGGACGCTCAGGACAAGTATTACGAGGCCGAGCGTTGTAACCTGAACTTGCAGAAAAATCGCGGGCGCCAGAAATACAGGGATGCATGGCTTAAATGTATAACCAAATACAAGGCCGTCTATCGCCATGATCCGCGCGGGCCATGGGCGGCAGTTGGTTTGTACAGGGCAGGTCAACTCTATGCTCAGCTATATCGCAGGTCGGGAAGGACTTCCGACAAACAGGCGGCCATAGAGACCTTCAAACTATTGGTTAATCAGTATCCTAAAAGTGCTTATAGATTAAAAGCCATAGCGGTTCTTCATAATCTGGGGGTAAAGGGAAGCTCAGTTTACAAGTTCGCTGCCAAAAAACCGTCCGCTGAAGAGCTGTTCAAGGCAGCTGCCAGGGCACGAAAGCGACTTATGGCCAGTTCCAGTCGCCAAAAATACAGGGATAAGTGGCTGGCATGTATCAAGGCTTATGACAAGGCTTACAAAGCTGCTCCCAATGGCCCCAGGGCTGCCGAGGCCCTTTTTGAAAAGGCCAGGCTATATGAGGGATTGTACGCAAAATCTTTGCGCTTGGCCGACAAGCAGGCTGCTGACAGGGTTTATGGGCTGCTGGTAAATCGTTTTCCAACGACAATATGGGCCACCAAAGCACGCTCAGCAAGGCAAGGTACCAAGCCGAAAGCCGGTTATAACTCAAGGGGAACCGGGAAAAACGGTGACCAGGTTGCATCCTTGATCGCTGTCGGCAGCAGTGGGGTTCATTCGGTTTCCAGGAAAGATCAAAAACCGAGCGGCAGGGCTACAGTGGCTTCAATCCGTTACTGGTCTAATCCCAACTATACAAGAGTGGTCATTGATTCGGACCGGGAGACGGATTATAGTTACCGGCTTTTGAAACAGGATCCCAACCTGAAAAAACCCCGAAGATTATACATAGATGTTCGTAACAGTCGCCTGGGGCGTAATATCCAAAGGCATGTAGCGATTAATGACGAGCTGTTGCTTGACGCCAGAGCCGCCCAGTATGCTGCGGATACAGTCAGGGTGGTGGTGGATATAAAGTCTTACAGTCACTATAAAATTTTCCCTCTTAAAAACCCGTTTCGTATTGTTGTCGATGTTTGGGGGCAAAGACGATCAGGTGGTAAAGAACCCGCATTGGTATTCAGTCTGCCTAAGGGGAAAATGTCCAAAGGCGCCCTTGCAAAGCAGTTGGCTCTACGGGTAGGGAAGATAGTAATTGATCCCGGTCATGGTGGCAAGGATTATGGTGCCCCCGGTTATTACCGGGGTGTTCACGAAAAATACGTGGTTTTGAAGATCGCCAAGCGTCTGAAGCGCAAAATTGAAGACCAGTTACATTGCCAGGTTATTATGACCAGAACTGATGACCGCTATCTTACCCTGGAGGAAAGAACTGCCATTGCCAATACACGGAATGCTGATCTGTTCATCTCCATTCACACAAACGCAGCCAGGGATAAGCGTGCCTACGGGGTTGAAACGTACATATTGAACCTTGCTACCAACGACGAGGCAATTAGGGTGGCTGCCATGGAAAACATGACTTCCACTAAAAATATAAGTGATCTGGATTCCATCATGGAGTCCTTGATGCAGAACGTAAAGGTAAATGAATCTGCAAGGCTTGCCAATTACGTCCAAAAAGGTATCGTAAGACGTTTGAAAAAGCGTTACACAAGAATAAAAAACAAAGGAGTAAATCAAGCCCCCTTCTATGTTCTTTTGGGTGCGGAAATGCCGGCGGTACTGGTTGAAACCTCATTTATCAGTAACCCTCGGGAATGCAAACGTCTGAACGACCCCAAGTATCAGGATGTGCTCTGTCAAGGCATTATTGAAGGTATAAAAAGATATATGCAGGAGATCAATCCTACAATTTTAGCCAGGCCCGGTGGTGCTAAAGATTAATCACGGCTGGCTCCACGTTATTTACCTGCAAGGTACAGGCAATGTGAAGCATTTGAAGGATTTGATTGATTAATCGAGTTACGGGCTGGATAGCCGGCAATATATCGACTTTTGTCGATGTCATGATTTATGACGCTGTTTCCGATGGGCAGTTTTAAACCAATCAAACTAGGAGGGAAGAATGAGTTACGAGAACATTGTTTTTGATGTTAAAGAAGAAATTGCAACTATAACTTTCAATCGGCCCAAAGCTTTGAATGCAATAAACAGCGCTTTGCTGGAAGAACTTCAAAACGCTTTAAATACTATAGAAACCAGCCAGGATATTAGAGTTCTGGTGTTGACAGGTGCCGGTGATAAGGCCTTTGTGGCCGGGGCTGACATAACCGAGTTGGCCAGTTTCAATCCACTCCAGGCCAAGCTTTTTTCACAAAAGGGCCAAGCTATCATAAGTCGTATTCAGTCTCTTGCGATTCCTGCCATTGCGGCCGTCAATGGATATGCCCTTGGAGGCGGTAGCGAAATAGCCCTGGCTTGTGACTTTGTTTATGCTTCTGAAAACGCAACATTCGGCCTTCCGGAGATAACCCTTGGTATAATTCCTGGCTTTGGAGGCACTCAGAGACTTCCGCGCCTGATTGGGGCCAACATGGCCAAAGAGCTTATATTTACAGGTAAATTGATTCCAGCCAAGGAAGCTGCACGAATTGGCATTGTAAACAAGGTAATTGACGCTGAGCAGCTTATGGACAAAGTGTACGAAACAGCCGGTTCCATAGCAGCCAAGGGACAGGTTGCTTTACGGGCTGCAAAAGAAGCTATCAATCACGGGCTGAATACCGACCTTGTGACCGGTCTGGCAATTGAAGTAGATGCTTTTACTGTATGCATGACCAGCCCGGATGCAAAGGAAGGTACCACGGCGTTTGTTGAAAAACGTAAGGCCAAGTTTAATGGTAAGCTTACCGGATGAGCTGACAGGCTATTTCAGGAGTGTTTAAACTCACATCCCACTTATAAAACCATGGGTAGACATTACAATTGTCTACCCATGGTTTTTTGTGACCTGGCCCTGACGATATGTGTCTTTGTCCTGATATAAACAGATTTCTTTCACCTAACTTTATGTACCACCGGCCAAACGACTGTTGTCGCCTGTCAGGCCGAAGACATTCCAGGTTGTTCAAATATTGTTGCAAGGGCTTGTGCAGCTATAGGAGTAAATCAGGATGATGGCCCGGCAGATACTTATGAATCTGAAGGTTTTAGGGGCAGGTTGTTTCGATGATTACCAATCGACACCTGGGATTTAGAAAGACCGGGATGTCATCGTTTTAGCGGCTGAGGTGGTTGCGGTAAGGGTTTAATACAGACAAGGAGAGGGTAGTCCTGCCTCCGGAACTGTTCAGCACCGCCGGGAGAAACGTTGAGGTGATGCGGTTTTTAGGTTTGGGTTTAGCCGGCAATGCTGGCAGCTGCTGAATTTATGCAGAAACATGGAAGGCATAGAGGTGAATGAATTAAACCTTGCGAATTACAGGTGACCTGACATGGCTGGAGCACGGTGCAACCATTAAGGCATGCAGCATCTAAGCGGATCTGACTTGGTGTAAAGTGATTAAGTTTAATTTGCCGTGAGCCGATAACTTAACAGGCTATTGAAAAGCGCAGCCGGCTAAACTTGGGCCGGGAAAAATAAGGCGAAAACACTGAGTTTGCATTATAGTAAATGGGCAATGCAGCTGAATTTTATCCCGGTACAAGTCGAGCGCAGTAGTTTTTCAACCGACTGATAAACACAGGGCCTGTTTTCGGGGTTGTTTTGGCAACCTTGATACCGAATTCGTGTTTTGTTTGGAATAGCCATAAGTTTGCTTGCCGGATAATAGATTGACACCGATGTAACCATTTGGTTATATCAATATTATTGATAGGATAGGGTTGGTAAACTCCATATGCCCAATCGGGCGCTCCATCTGGGCCTGGTATTAAGGCCTGAGCCGCTTGAGCTCGGGGCCGGCATAAGGAATTCCGGCTGGCGACTTTTGTAAATCCATCAAAGTTGAAATTGATATGCATGATAATTTTTTACAGCTGATTTGGGGTTTGGGATTAATGGCAGCTGGAATTGGGGTCTTGTTCAGAGTGGAGCAAGTTATGCCGAGGTTGGTTCAATTCAGCCAATTTGCTGCTGCCCAGTGGTTTATCCGGTTCTGCTTTTACTTGATTGCCGCTGTCCTGATTGGGGGAGGGGCCAGGAAAGTCCTGGCTTTTGTTCGCAGTCGTAGCGGCCAGTCTGATAAATAGAAAACCAAAACCAATATAATTCAGGTGACATCAATGTTAAAACAGTCACAACCCAGCACTGAAACAGAAAATGGATTGCAGGATTTAAAGTCAGAAGTTGAATACAGAACCAGACTCCAGGAAATTGGCAACAAAATCAATGCTGCCAGCAACCTGGATGAAATTCTGATAGATTTAAAAAATGATATTACCAGCCTGTTTGAATGTGAACGGCTGACGGTATATGTGGTCGATGGTATCAAGCGTGAGTTGGTGTCACGTTTCAAATCAGGAAATGAAATTGCCGAGATCAGGATACCTGTGGATAAGAATTCTATCGCCGGGTATTCAGCCTATACTCAGAAGCTTATAAATATAGCCGATGTTTATGATGACAAGGAGCTTGAAAAAATTGATCCTGACTTGAAGTTTGACAAAAGCTGGGATCATCAGACAGGATTCAGAACCAAACAGGTACTTGTTTTTCCGATTATTTTCCAAAAGTATCTGATGGGAGCCCTGCAGCTTATAAATCGTGTTGATAACAAACCCTTTACAGAGGCCGACGAAAAATCTGTCCAGGAACTCGCTAAGATTATTGGCATTGCAATTTACAACCAAAAAAGGATGGCTTCCAGGGCCAGGCGAACCAAGTTCGACTACCTGCTTGAAAAACATTTGCTGACCCAGCGCGAAGTTACCAAGGCCGTTTCTGAGGCGAGACAGCGTAACGAACCTGTAGAAAGTGTATTAATGAAGAATTACAGGATTCCCAAAACCGACATAGGGGAATCCCTTTCACGTTATTACAAGGTGCCGTTTGTCGCCTTTAATTCTTCTTGTCCGATACCGGGAGAATTACTTCATGGTCTGAAAGTTCCATTCCTGCGTAACAATGTCTGGGTCCCTTTGCGTAATGAAGAAGGACGGCCCGTAATCGCCATTGACGATCCCCATGATCTTAAAAGAATTGATGAAATAAAAGCTCTTTTTCCGGGAAAGCAGCTCAAGTTTGTCGTTTCTTTCAAGCAGGATATCCTTGATTTCATAAAGCTGTTTACACACGATGAAAAAGAGATGGCCGAGATAGATGATATTCTATCACAACTTCAGGAAGAGACTGAAGAGATAGAAGAAGCGGAATCTTCAGTTGGCGAAGAAGACAGCGCTGTTGTCCAGTTGGTTAATAAAATTATCCTGGATGCGTATGCCAGGGGAGCCTCTGATATTCACGTTGAACCCTATCCCGGTAAAGAAAATACTCAGGTGCGCATAAGGGTAGACGGTTCCTGTACTGTTTACCAGACAATTCCCTTCAACTACAAGAATGCCGTGGTGTCACGTATAAAAATAATGGCCGATCTTGACATTGCAGAAAGAAGGCTTCCTCAGGATGGCAAGATCAAGTTTAAAAAATACGGTGGTAAAGATATTGAACTCCGTGTTGCCACCATTCCTACCCAGGGCGGTCTTGAAGACGTGGTCATGCGTATCCTGGCCGCTGGTGAGCCCATTCCACTGGACAAGATCGGTTTTTCGAAGCGCAACTATGAAAACTTTATCAAAGCCGTGACCAATCCGTATGGACTGATACTGGTGTGTGGGCCTACCGGATCTGGTAAAACTACAACCCTGCATTCAGCGCTGGCTTACATCAATAAAACCGAAACTAAAATATGGACAGCTGAGGATCCTGTGGAAATAACCCAAAAGGGTTTACGGCAAGTCCAGGTAAAACCGAAAATTGGTTTTGATTTTGCATCTGCCATGCGAGCGTTTTTAAGAGCGGACCCTGATGTGATCATGGTGGGAGAAATGCGTGACAAGGAAACGACCCATATTGGTATCGAAGCATCCCTGACTGGCCACTTGGTATTTTCCACTCTGCATACCAACAGCGCACCGGAAAGTATTACCCGCCTCTTGGACATGGGAATGGATCCGTTTAATTTTGCAGATGCTATTATCTGTATAATGGCCCAGCGCCTGGTGAGAACACTTTGTAAAGATTGTAAAAAGCCATATTCGCCAAGCAAACGTGAATACGAAGAACTTTTACGCGAGTACGGGCCGGAGGAATTTGAGAAAAATGTAAAGATCCCTTATAGTGACGATTTAGTACTACATAAAGCTACCGGTTGCGAAATGTGTAATGGAACCGGATACAGGGGCCGGATGGGTATTCATGAACTGCTTATGGGTACCGATGCAATGAAAAAGATGATTCAGCGCAAAGCCAAAATGGAAGAGATCAGAGATCAAGCCGTTGTTGATGGTATGACTACTCTAAAGCAAGACGGCATAGAAAAGATATTTCAGGGACACACGGATTTATTGCAGGTGCGAAGAGTCTGTATAAAGTAACCGTTCAGGGGTTATCCACAATGAATACCCAGCTCATCGGTCAAGATTATTTACTTTTGCAGCTTTCAAAAATTTTTCCAGCTGGTTTACATAAAGCGTACGCTGTTGAGGCGGCGCAAGAGCGATAGCCTGCTTTTCAACGGCAATGGCCTTGTCTGTTTGCCCGTTTACAAACAAGGCTTCTGCCAGCGTATCCAGGATATGGGAAGATTGTTTCATGGATGCGGCCTTGCGTGCAATGCGTAATGCTTTCAAAGGGTTATAGATAACATTGTTTTTTGATGTAGCCAGAAGCCAGGCGAGGTTGTTGAGAACCTCGGGTTGATCAGGATTGAGTTCAAGCGATTTCTCGTAAGCTTCAGCTGCTTTCTCCAGATTTTGCATTTCATAATATGCATTGCCTATCATAAAATAAAGAATTGAGTCTTGAGCCGTATGAGGTTGCTTGGTGGCAACCAGGCGTTCAAACAGATGTAAATTGAGCCTCTGACCAATTTGTCCAAAATTTAACTGCCAGGAACCAAAAACCATCAAAGACAGCGCCAGGCAGTAGATAATAATACTGCGTTTTACCTTACGGTCATGCCGTTTAATCCAGCTTCGGTCCAGTTCGCAGGAACGCAGAAAATCCATCCGTTGGGCTATGCTGAAATGGTGCCAATTGGGTTTTTCCGGTGCCTGTCCGCTATAAGCAATAATCTTCTTAAAAGTTGTAATCAAAGGGATGGCAGTATTGAAAAGGGTAAAGACGTATGTATCTGCCTGTCGTTCAAAGTTGCGCATGAAATAGCCAAATACAAACCTGAAGTAAACAATCACGTTAAGAAAAAAAGTTAGGGCGTATATAATTGACGTGAATGTTGCCGGATTAAGTTTGTAACGGCTCAAAACAATTTGCAAGGGGTTGGAAAATACAAGCAGGTAAACTATAAAATCCAGGGTTGCGTATGAGATTACCATGAAACCGATAAAAAAGAACAAGTAAAACAGCAGATGCTTTCTTTTAATGTGTCCTATTTCATGGGCTATTACAGCGTCTATTTCTTCAGGTTCCAGCAAGCTTTTCAAAGCTTCGGTGACCAGGATGTAGCGGAAACGGCCGACAAGTCCCATTACACCTGCAGTAATCATGCGGCCACCAAATATTGGCCAAAGCAGGATATTCCTGTAAGTCAATCCCGCCCTGCCGGTCAATCTCTCGATACGGGTTCTAAACTGACCGGGTTCAAGGGGGCTGCAGTTCCAGAATTTCTGAATAAGCACAGGGCCAAATACAGTTGCCACAACCAGAAATACGGAAAAATAAACAGCCTGGCCGGAAGGTGTGTCAAGAATTCCTTGAGCCCAGCTGAATGGTAAAAGACGGATTATATCCGAAACGCCTGACAGTAGGAGCCAGGGAAGAAGCACCGGTATGCTCAAGGCGATTTGGGTGTGGATATACTGGCGTTTTGATATGTCTTGTCCATAAACATATTCATACGCGTCGTGAGCACTGCTCCATACTATGACAAGATAGAAAATGAACAAGATGATGAAGAGAAGTGCTTTTAAGGTAGGTATGGTTGTTATAAAGAAATAGTCCGGGATGTGAGAAGGAAGATGTAATCCATGAATATCTATGGAATAGACGATTAGCGCCAGGATAGACTGGCGCGTTAAAGTTGTTGAAAAAATGTGGTCCATCTGGGCGGAATCACTTTGCTTGGCAAGGACCATTACCCTTTTAAACTGCAGCTTGACGAAAATGTAGAATATCGCGGATAGTAAAATCGCCAGGACGAGAGCTTGGCCAGGTCCAAAGGCCGGTTGGTCGGTGGGCCTGTGAATGGTGTATACCAGCAGGGCCAGAATGAAATAGATGAAATTGCCAAACATCAGAATTAGTTATCAAACCTCTTGTTACCGGAGGTTGCCTTTGTTGTTTTACGAGACTTTTCGAGTTGAGAAATATAACGTTCTTTTTCACTGTAAATGCAACCACAGTACTGTTGACGGTAAAGATTCAACTTTTTCGAAGTTTCGATACCTTCTTTCCAGCCAGGACGAAAGTCGCGATAATAGAAAGTGACCCCGGCTTGTTCGGCAATTGAACGGCCAATATCACGGACCAAATCGTGTTTCTGGAATTTGCTGTAAAGCAAAGTAGAGGAAAAAGCATCAAATTTGCCTCTTTTTGCAAGCAAGGCAGTAGCCAACAGCCTGTCGTAGTAACAGTATCTGCAGCGATTTTTTTCACGGTAGACGACGTTTTGCAGAAAACCTTCCAGGTCATATCCTTTCTGATAGATTATTTTTAAATCAACAGTGGAGGCGTACTGGGCCAATGTTTCTTGTCTTTTGAGGCATTCGGTCAATGGGTGTATGTTGTTGCGATAAAAAAATCCCATAAGTTCTATTCCAGCTTGCCGGATAACCTTAACAGGATAAATTGAACAAGGCGCACAACACATATGCAATAACAATTTCATGCTGACCACTCCAGGGAATTAGCCGCCAGGGCGGATTTAACCGCGTTTACCAAAAATAGCCGTTCCAATCCTGACAAGCGTTGCCCCTTCTTCTATGGCAGTTTCGAAATCTCCGGTCATCCCCATGGATAATTCTTCCATTGATAAATTGGCAATTTCTGCCTCAATGGCTTTTCGGGCGAGTTGGCGCAGTTGCCTGAAAAACGGTTTGGCCTTGAGAGGATCATCAAAAAAAGGCGGCATTGTCATAAGGCCTTTAACTTGGACATGCTCAAGGCAGGAAATTTGTTGGAGCAGTTCAATTGTATCTTCGGGGTGAACCCCGGACTTTGTCTCCTCGCCACTGATATTGACCTGGACAAGCACTGCCTGGATTTTGTTGATTTTAGCTGCTTCTTTATCCAGAGCCTTGGCTAACTTTAAAGAGTCTACAGAATGAATCATGTCAAACAAGCGTACGGCATATTTTGCCTTGTTGGACTGCAGATGACCGATGAAATGCCATTTGACGTCCAGATCCCATAATGTTTCTATTTTTTTGCGGGCTTCCTGGATATAATTTTCACCAAAAATATCAGCTCCTGCAGATGCTGCCTGGCGAACGTCTTCTGCCGGTTTTGTTTTTGACACAGCTACCAGTTTAATGTCAGCTGGATTTCTGCCGCAAGCAAGGGCTTTGGTTTCTATTCGCCGTAAAATCTCCTTTAAGCGATCTGCGATAGGTATTTCCATTGTTGTTGCTCCTCGCAAGTCTATCAGACTCCCTCCGGGCGGGCATCAGAAAGCATTATTGCTTCTTTTGCGATCAAGATCTCGATTGTTTCGCAAAGTGGAAGACCAACCACATTTGAATATGAGCCCGAGATGCTTCGTACCATGAATGCACCCATACCCTGGATTCCATAACCACCGGCCTTGTCAAAAGGTTCGCCAGTGGACACATACCATTGTATCTCCGGTCTTGAAAGTGTTTTGAATGTTACTTGGGTTGCAACCACCTTCACAGTCCAGTCTTGCCTGTTTTTACATCCTACTGCTATTGCTGTAAAAACCGTATGGGTGTTGCCTGACAGTTTTTGTAACATTGACCGTGCCTGAGCCGGACCAAGGGGCTTTCCAAGAATGTGATTTTCCAATACTACAATAGTGTCAGCCCCGATTATCCAGGCATTGGGAATTGCTTCGGCGACGTATCGGGCTTTGGCTGTCGCCAATAATTGGACATATTTTGAGGGTTCTGTTTCGGGGATCTGTTTTTCGTCAATTTTGCTGGGCACTATTTTGATCTGCAAACCGAATTGCTCTAGCAATTGCCTGCGCCGTGGAGACTTGGAAGCCAAAATAATTTCATTATGTGATATACAACCACCAATCATGGTATTGTTCCTAACAAAACCGGAATTGCTTGGCAAGAGAGGTTAAGCTGTCGGGTTGAGTGTTATCTACAGGATATGTATGCTGGAGCTTGCCGGCCGAAACCACTTTTAACCTGGTTGTGACAATTTGCCGAAGGATATCGATACAGGAGGTAAGATGCCCGGTGCGGATTTATTACTGGCTATCGATAACGGGACCCAAAGCCTGAAAACCCTGGTTTTTGACCTGGAAGGCAACCTCCTGGCTAAACAGCAGGTTTATTTCGAGGCATATAAAAGTCCCCGGCCTGGATGGGCGGAACAGGATCCTGCATTGTTCTGGGATAGTCTGTGTTGTGCCTGCCGGAAACTTTGGAAAGAAAAACCGGGCCTGAAAACAGCAATTGCCGGAGTTGCACTGACCTGTCAGAGGGGTACTGTCGTCAATCTAGATCGTTATGGTCGCCCCTTGCGTCCGGCTATCCTATGGCTGGATCAACGCAAGTCCCCCGGTTTGCCGCCGATGTCCGGACTCTGGGGATGGTTTTTCAGGTTATCCGGCCTTGGCAGGACGATGAATTACTTGCGCTCGGAGGCCGAGGCCTGCTGGATTGCTGCGAATCAACCGGAAATCTGGAATAGAAGTTTCAAATACCTTTTATTGTCTGGCTACCTTACCTATCGCTTGACAGGAAAGTGGATTGATTCCAGCGGTTGTCAAGTTGGATATATACCTTTTGATTACAAGAGATTACAATGGGCCAGGCGTTGGGATTGGCATTGGCGTTGTTTACCTGTAAAACCTGCCATGCTGCCCGAGTTAAAACCTCCGGGGGAAATTTTGGGAACCGTTTGCAAAGAAGCATCCCGGCAAACAGGTATTCCGGCAGGTTTACCCCTGGTTGCTGCTGCTTCTGATAAGGCATGCGAGGTAATCGGTTGCGGCAGCCTTACTCCTGACATAGGATGTTTGAGTTACGGAACGACTGCTACGGTTAATGTCAGCAGCCGTAAGTATGTAGAGCCTATAAGTATGATGCCGGCTTATCCGGCTGCCATGCCTGGCTGTCACAACGTAGAAATACAGGTTTATCGCGGTTACTGGATGGTTAACTGGTTTAAAGAGCAATTTGGACATCCTGAGTGTCGGGAAGCTGCCAGGTATGGGATCAATGCCGAGGTGCTGTTTGAACGTTTTCTTGAAAAAGTGCCTGCAAGTTCCATGGGGCTGATGCTTCAGCCATATTGGACACCGGGATTAAAAAGCCCCGGTCCGGAAGCAAAAGGGGCCATCATTGGCTTTGGTGATGTACATACCCGCCACCATCTGTATCGTTCAATTTTAGAGGGATTGGCCTATGCCCTGAGGGAAGGTAAAGAAAGGATTGAAAAAAGAACTCGCGTACCTGTTACCAGCCTGCGGGTTTCTGGAGGGGGTTCTCAGAGTGATCATGCTCTTCAATTGACAGCCGATGTTTTCGGTCTTCCGGTTGCACGCCCGCATGTCTATGAAGCCTCAGGGTTAGGGGCTGCAATTGATGCTGCGGTTGGACTTAAGTTACACCCGGATTTTAGCTCAGCCGTTGCAGCAATGACCCGTAGTGGGCCGGTGTTTGAACCTGATCCATCAAATCAGCGCCTTTACGATTCCTTGTTTCGCAAGGTTTATTGCAAAATGTACAAGCGCCTTAAGCCTTTGTACAAACAGATTCGCAAGATAACAGGATATCCTGCCTGAAAAGTGCATGTTTCCTTAAGGATGGATTTGATAAAGTCCGACATTTCTGTAAGCTTCCGGCATCCTTTGCAATTGATAGCTTACACTTTCAGCTTTATTATAAGCGGGCTACAGCTTTGGTAACCGGTCTTTCTGCAAGCAAATTAAGCAGATCGACATTAGACCTGTGAAAAAACTTTAATCTCTCGGGTTATTTCAGCTGATTTAGGCAA
>JALVQM010000084.1 GCA_027025615.1 Desulfobacteraceae bacterium
TCACTCGATTGTATCCCCTGTATTGTTAACCCAAGTTCGACACTTGTGGGTGTTAAGTTCAATATTAACAATAAAAATATACTAAAGTCTTCACTACATTTTAATGTTCTTTGATAATCTTGCTGGCAAATTCAACCCTAAACGTTGTAAGAGAATTTTCTGATGGGCATCCGGTTTAGACACACATTGGAGTCTTAAATCTATCCCTTTCCGAGTTGGCAATATGACATCGGTTAGTTTTATACGGCTTATCTCATCGACAACCTTTCTCGGTTCATTTCCAAGACCGCTTTGTTTACACATTTGAGCCAAACATTTCCAAAGCACAAAAGATAGAAAACAAACAAAAATATGAGCGTGAACCCGGTCTGTTTTTTGATGCCAAACCGGTCTCAATTTCAGATCGGATTTCTGGATACGAAAAGCGCCCTCTGCTTCCGTAAGGTGTATATAAGCTTCCCAAAGTTCTTCGGCGGTCCAATCTGTTATATTTGACCGCAGCAGATAGCATCCCTGGATCAACTTTGACCAGTTTTGTCGATCTTTTTTTCGAGACCAAGCAAGGATAAGTTTACTATGATCAGGTTTGATTCGGATGTCAAACAAACCGGCGGCACGAGTATTCCGTTGCAAAAGACGTCCTATGCGGCGTTCTGCCAGAGCTGGATTCTTAAGTCGTCCCTTTTCACAGGCGGTTCTTATTTTCTCAAGACCGGCCTCAATGTTTTTGATGAACCGATCAACGATTGCTTGTTCCTTTTCTTTACGCCCCTGACTTCGGCAAAGGATGAAAACTTCATCCTCTCCGTAAGGTGATCGGCAATATTGAATTTCCAGGCCCTCCCTGATTTGCTGCCAGTCTGTGGATACAAGCTCATTCTCAAACTGTTTTAATTCACTTCTTGGGGTACCTATAATATATTTTCGATTTCCCTGTTTAAGGAATTCGATATTTTTCGCACTGATCATACCACGATCCATTGCCCATACACGATTAGCAACGCCATAACGACCTTCCATGGTTTGAACAATCTTTTCAACCGTTGTCGAGTCCTTACGATTGCCGTCAAAAACTTCATAGCCTAAAGGAATGCCTTCTTTGGTGACCACCAATGCAATGCATACCTGTTTGCAGTCAGGTCGATGATCTCTTGAATATCCGCGTTTCGCACCGGGATTCCTTTTGCCTTCTCCTTCGAAATAGGTGGAAGTAACATCATAAAGCAGAAGATCATATTCGATGTCAAACAGTTCGCCAAAACGCTCTTTTAAGTGCTTTTCTAACGCTGCTTTATGGGGTAAAAGTTTATCCAGAGCCCGGTAAAGACGATTATTATACATATCGCTTTTCGGGATACCCATCAAGTCTTCAAAAGCGCTATGACCATAAAAATGTTCTGAAATGTAGAGTTCGCTGCTGGGGTCACAAAAGCGAGCGACAATAAGAACCAACGCTAAATCAGCCCAGGCAATTTTCTCTTTGCCCCGGGGCAGCGCATTTTTGAAAAAAGATGCCAGGCCAAGACGGTTCATTAATTGAAGGGCAAGCCAGATATCGCCAAAGTCACGAACATGCTCTGTGCGAACGCCACGAACATCCACCTCAATCCATTCCGGCTCCTGATCTTCAAATAGGTCTTTTGTATGATGCTTTTTCCCTTCAGCTACGTTCTTAATTCCCATTCTACCAGAAGCGTCCATCTCTCCAAGATAAGCCACGATTCGCTGACGTGGCCCTTTGACCGTCCTGTAAGACTCTACAAGAGCCCAATAAGCGTGTTCTTTTCCGTCTTTTTTGCGATGTATTTTTCTCAAATACATGGAATTAATAAACGGATAAATCCATAAAATATCAATAGGGTAGGTCTTCACTACAAGCCATTTTCAAAGAACAATATCTAAAAAACAGTAACTTAGAATATCTTAAATCTTTGTAGTTGAACTTAAACTTTTTTTTATTTAATTTTTACTGTCGAACTTGGGCTAATAAGAGTAACCGATCACAGGGTAAGTACAATTCACTCTTTATACCCCATGCGTGTCCTCATTCAAAGGTGAGTTAAAGTCCCCTCTTGAGAGGGGATTTAGGGGTGTGTAAAGAAAGTTTCCGGTTAAAAGATGGTTTTATTTCATTCTTCAGTGAAGCCGTGTGATTAGTTACCCCAATACTCTGTTTAGAAAG
>JALVQM010000085.1:0-792 GCA_027025615.1 Desulfobacteraceae bacterium
GATGCCCACCGGTTTGGCGACACAGATTCCATTATTGCCTTTTTAAAGAAACTGGCCAGGGCCGGAGATCTGATTTTGATCATGTCAAACGGTGGATTTGACAATATCCACTCCCGCCTGCTGGATATCCTCTGATTAGTTAAACGGCCTTTAATCTTGACTGCACAGCCTGAGCGGATTGCCGGCATGCAGCTTCTATCTGCTTTCAGGCGGCGACGGCTTTCTGCTTTTCCCCAAGGCCTTTGGAAAGCTGAAAGTATACAGGCAGCTGATTTTGGGGTTGCAATTTGGATCCGATGTGTTAACCAGAAAATTTTGAAAGGTTAACCAAACAAGGTTTAAACATGAAAGCAGCCATTGTTGCAAAGCTGTCCGGGGGAAACATTGTTTCAGGCAGTCAATTGAGCAAGGACCTCGGCATATCACGGGTTTCGATCTGGAAGCATATCCAGCGCTTGCAGGACCTGGGCTATGTCATCGAAACCTCTTCCAGGGGATATCGCCTGGTTCAACGGCCGGGAACGGCTTTCCCGTGGGAGATGGGCCGCTGGCAGCCTCTTGTTCATTATTTCGAAGAAGTTACTTCCACCATGGACAAAGCCCTGGACCTGGCCCATGCCGGCTGCCCGGCCTTTACCACTGTAGTGGCCGAAAGGCAGAACCGGGGCAGGGGCAGGTTGCAGCGCTGCTGGGAATCTGAAAACGGCGGGTTGTATTTTACGGTCGTTTTACGGCCGGAGATACCGCCGGCAGCCGCCCCCCGGGTCAACCTGGCCGCAGCCGTCGACCTGG
>JALVQM010000085.1:802-2165 GCA_027025615.1 Desulfobacteraceae bacterium
CGACCTGGCTTTGACCATTGAGAGTCAGTGCTCGGTTGCCGCCAGGGTAAAGTGGCCCAATGACATTCTGGTTGGTGAAAAAAAGATTGCCGGGATTCTGTCACAGATGGAAGCTGAAACCGACCGGGTTTCGTTTGTCAATGTTGGTCTGGGGGTCAACCTGAACAACGATCCCGGCGCTGTTGTTCCGACCGCCACATCCATATTCCACCTGACCGGGAAAAAGGTTGCCCCAAGAGATGTTCTGGCTGATTTCCTGGACAGGTTCGAGCAGCGTTTTGCAAATAGAGGGCGGCTCGGCCAGGCCCTGGAACAATGGAAGCAACTCAGCGATACACTTGGCCGGCAGGTCACCGTGATGACCCTCAAGGAAAGTTACCAGGGTGTTGCCAAAGACATATCCAGCCACGGCGGCCTGATTGTGGAGTTGGGCAACGGCACCTGTAAAACCGTGGCCTACGGGGATTGTTTTCACAATCGACCGGTTCTGTCTCCGGATGGAAGGAATCTGCAATGAGACCAAACAACCAATTGAGAATGCTGGTGTACGCATCTCTAATGTCTGCCCTGATAGCTGTGGGAGCGTTTGTTTCAATTCCCATCGGCCCGGTGCCGATAGTTATGCAAAATCTTTTTGTCCTGCTGGCGGGCTTGTTGCTGGGCAGAAATTGGGCAACGATTTCCGTGGCCGTTTACCTGTTGGCCGGGGCTTGCGGGCTGCCGGTTTTCGCAGGAGCCAGTGGGGGGATTGGCAGGCTCATCGGGCCAACCGGTGGATACCTGGCAGGTTTCCTGGCAGCGGCTTATATTACGGGTTGGGGCTCTGAGCGTGCCGGGGGCCGGGTGGCTATTGAGATCCCGGCGATGGTAGTTGCCAGCCTGGCGGTGTACCTGCTGGGAGTTTCCTGGCTTAAAGTAGTGACCGGCATGGATTGGCCCAAGGCCGTGGCCGTGGGAATGATCCCGTTTCTGCTCGGGGATGCTTTGAAAATAGCTGCTGCTGTAATATTGGCCAGGACCCTGCGGCCGATTTTGTCCCTCAATTACCCGATTGGCGGTCATCCCGGAGTACGGCCTGCAAAATGAAAAGACCGATGCTTGAAGCAGTAAATCTCTGCCACCGCTTTGATGACGGCACCCTGGCCCTGGATAACATTAACCTGGCAGTTGAACAGGGACAGTTGGTGGTCATTGCCGGTCCCAATGGCTCGGGCAAGACTACTTTATTGCGGCACTTCAACGGTCTGCTGGAACCCACATCCGGACAGGTTCTGGTCGATGGAGTGGAAGTTGGCCGTGACCTGATGCGGGCCCGTAAAATTGTTCAAATGGTATTCCAGGACACAGACAGCCAGATAGTGGG
>JALVQM010000086.1 GCA_027025615.1 Desulfobacteraceae bacterium
TCGATGAAGACATGGGCGTTGGCTCCCGTTCTCCCTGGTGGTCAGATGAGGGTCCTGATCTTATTATGCAGATGCAGGAAAGGGGTAAAATTGTCTATTATTTTCCTGTCTTGTTTATCTATCACCCAGATCCCGTAAAACGCTATGATAGAAAAGCTATAGTGCGTTCTTTTAGGTATGGCTGTGGCAGGGGATACTATCTGCGAAAACATAATTATTATTTTGCATTTGTTTTCTATGTATGGGGCTTGTATGTTGCAGGAATAACAATGTCTTTATTGGGGTTAAATTCGGCAAAAGTATCATATTATTATTATGGTCTTAAAGGGAGAATATTGGGATATTTTCGGTTAGAGAAAATGATCAAGAAAACCTTGGATGGCTTATGATCGACCGTTCTTTGAATTATGGAAGGCATAATATCAAGGCATTTGCCAAAAAATTGCCTAAGTGTGAGTCTGTATTGGATCTTGGCGCGGGGTATGGTGCTGATTTGGCTATTGCTAAGTGTGTATGGGAAAATACCAAGCTTTTTGCAATTGAGGCCTATGAACCATATATTAAAAAGCTTTGTGAACAAAATGTAGATGTTTATCCTCTTGATATTGAGCGAGAGGTTGCTCCGTTCGATGACGCATCTATTGATTTGATAATTGCAAATCAAATTCTCGAACATTGCAAAGAGATTTTTTGGATACTGCATGAGGTGACGAGGATGCTCCCGATAGGAGGCCACTTGATTATTGGGGTGCCTAACCTTGCATCTTTACACAACCGTATGCTTTTACTGCTAGGACATCAGCCTTCCCCAATCAAGAGCAATTCGGCCCATGTTCGAGGTTTCACAAAGAGCGATATCTTATCTTTTTTGGAGAGCTGCTTTCCCGGCGGTTATGCATTGCGTGGTTTTAGTGGAAGTAATTTTTATCCATTTCCTCCCCTGATCGCTAAGCCTATGGCCAAGTTTTTTCCAACTATGGCATGGGGTATTTTTTTCTTATTAGAAAAAAGGCGTCCCTATGAAGGGGAGTTTCTGCATTACCCCGTCTCCGAGCAATTAGAGACCAATTTTTATCTGGGGGATCGATGAGGGTTGCGGTTGTTCATGAATGGCTTGTTTTCCCAGCTGGGTCTGAAAAAGTACTGGAGCAAATTCTGAAAGTTGTTCCAGATGCGGATGTGTTTTCCATAGTCAATTTTATGTCTGATGAGCAAAAAAATATTGTTGGAAACAGGGAGGTTAATACCTCCTTCATTCAATCTCTACCGTTTGCCAAAACAAAATATAGGCACTATTTGCCCTTAATGCCGTTGGCCATAGAGCAGTTTGATCTGTCCGAATACGACCTGATTATCTCCAGCAGTCATGCAGTTGCCAAAGGAGTACTGACTGGCCCTGATCAACTGCATGTCAGTTATGTGCACTCACCTATTCGTTACGCATGGGATCTGCAACATCAGTATCTTCGAGAATCCGGATTGGAAAAGGGGTTAAAGGGTTGGATGGTGAAGTGGATGTTGCACAAAATCAGGATTTGGGATATTCGTACTGCAAATGGCGTTGATGCCTTTATTGCGAATTCGAATTTCATTGCCCGCCGTATAAACAAAACATACAGGCGGCGGGCGGAGGTTATCTATCCGCCAGTAGATGTTTCTGCTTTTTCATTGTGTGATGATAAGGAGTCGTTCTATTTTGCGGCGTCGCGAATGGTGCCATATAAAAAAGTGGATCTGATAGTTGAAGCATTTTCATTGATGCCGGATCGGAAACTGTATGTCATTGGCGACGGTCCTGATCGGCAAAAAGTCGCCGAGAAAGCCGCAAAGAATGTTGTTTTATTGGGTTACCAAGAGTTTGGCGTGCTTAAAGAGTATATGCAGCGTGCACGGGCATTTGTTTTTGCCGCCGAGGAGGATTTTGGTATTTTACCAGTTGAGGCGCAGGCATGTGGTACGCCAGTTATTGCTTATGGCAAGGGGGGGGCTTGCGAAACAGTCAGGGGCTTGGAGAAGGAAAATCCAACGGGTGTATTTTTTCGACAGCAATCGGTAGCGGATATTTGTGGGGCTGTGGAGCTATTTGAGAGAGAAAGTGAAAAAATTACTGCACGATCCTGCCGTGAAAATGCCATCCGTTTTTCACCGGAGCGATTTCGT
>JALVQM010000087.1 GCA_027025615.1 Desulfobacteraceae bacterium
ATGATTCCGGTAAGGCAACCCACCGCCCCTGCAGCCTTGGCCAGTTCATCAACTTCAACTGTTATGCAGCGAATCCCATTTTCACGATAAAAGGCAAGGCATTTTGGATTACCGGCCGGCATTACTATTACACGCGGGGCAATAGTGACAAAATTCAATCCGAAGCCGGTCACGGCTTCATCCTGGTGTGGCAGAAATATCACTTTAACGTCCTCGGCTTCGAGGGCTTCGACCGCCGAATAAGCCAGTCTGGTGGGCCATGCAATTGCCAGGTGCCGGTCAACTATGCGCAACATCCCCATCAAATGCATGGTCCCATAGGGCATATCCACCACATGGGTTTCGACTCCCATGGGCTTAAGCACTGCTTCCAGCTGGGCGATGCCTTCTGCATTGGTCCGCAAGCCACGGCCGATAATAACCTTGCGGGACGTAATCCACATGGCATCGGCTCCTTCGAATGTCCCTCCTCCACTTATGCTGCGGATAATCGGATAGCCCAGTCGCGCCAGGGATGAAGCAACCCAGCGCTCTTCACCCGCCCTGACCTTGGAAGCAGGGCGAGCCAGGACAATACCTTCCGGCGTTGCAAAAAGCAGATCGGCAACAAACATCTGGTTAGGTGTAGGCCTGGCAGGGGGCTCAATGTAATGTACGGTTACACCGTTATCCCGATACACCTGAGCCAGGGTATCATGCTGTTTGCAGGCCAGCTTCCAATCAAGGGGCTCAAGCATCTGTACTGAATCAGGATCGGCTGATTCAGCCAGCTCTTCACCGGGACGGTACATCAAAACGGTCTTCAAAGGCCGCCACTCACTGGCAATACCACACTTGCCCCAAACAGTTCCCAGTTCCTCACGAAAAGACCCCTGGCGGCCTTGCCACCCCTTACCGCCATATGCGGACATTGCATGCAGATTTTTCATTTGAGTCACCTTGATTTCCCTTTGGAAACACCTGCTGACAAGAATCTTGTCAGCAGTAAAAAGGTTCTTGGCCCAGATCATTTCCCGGCAAAAATCAATAAAAGGTTCTAAAACGCTTTGCTGAAAACGGTTCCGGGTCAATATGCGGCCGTTGCTCACCAACAAGTTCTGCAATCAACTTACCAGTTGCCGGAGCCATTGATATGCCCAGCATTCCATGACCGGTTGCCAGAAACAGGTTTTCCCAGCCAGGCGCCCGGCCGATAACGGGCAGATCGTCGGGAGTCATGGGACGCACCGACACCCATTGTTCCTTCAAACGAGGGCCAAGGGGATCCCGCAGATATAACCTGGCAGCCTTCTTAAGGTTTGCCAGCCGCCGTGGGTTGAGGCTTAGATCAAAACCGGCAAACTCCAGGGTGCCGCCCAGTCTAAAACAACTGGGCCAGGGTGTAGCAACCACATTGCTCTCAAAAAGATAACACGGCAACCCAGGGCATTTAACAGGTCGTTGCATAGTAAGGCTGTATCCCTTGGCCGGTTCAACAGGCAGATTTACCCCGAGCCCTTTAAGCAAACCGCGACTCCAGGCCCCGGCGGCAACAACACAACTTGCAGCCAGGAATCGCCCCTTGTTCGTAGTAATTGCCGTTATTTTTTCTCCGGCTTTTTCAAATCCTTCCACTTTGCAATTTTCGAAAATCCGCACTTTCCTGGTCTTTAAAAACCCCTGCCATGACTCCAGCAAAAGATCGGGTCTTAAATGGGCCTCCGACCGGTGGAACCAGGCACCGTAAACATCGCCTCCAAGAGCCGGCTCCAAGCGAAAAAGATCTTTTCCCAAAACAGGCTCGGCATCCATTCCATATGGAATCAGCAGATTATTGGTTCGTTGATAATTATGAAACCGGGTCTGATCACGAAATACAATCAACAAGCCTTTTCGCTGCCACTCGCATTCCAGGCCGGTTTTACTCAGCAGGTGTGTGTAAAGCTCCATTGAAGAATTCAAAGCTGAAGCACGCGCCCTCATTGCCGCCTGTAAGTGCCACCGGTTGCACTTGGCGGCAAAACGCAGAAACCAGCCCAGCCTGGCAATATCCAGGCGGGGTTCAATTGACAAAGGCGAACTGCCCTTAATCATCCGCAAGATTTCACTGGTAACAGCTCCGGGAGCACAAAGAGGAAGGATATCGCTTGTGTATACAAGACCACAATTGGCGTGAGAAGCACCACTGCCGATCGAATCCTTTTCCAGAATGATTACCTGCATTCCGGTCGCCTGCAGAAAATGAGCACAGGCTAAGCCGATTACTCCCCCTCCAATTATGATGACATCACAAAAAGCCCGATATCTTTGCCGGGCTTGGCTGTGTTGCTGTTTGGGAGTACCGCCTCCACCCTTGTGGGACTCGGTATGCGAACCATCTGCAGAGCCATTTAACATTTCAGATTTCCATATTTTTTAAAACAAATGGCTAAAAAAGAATCAAATATCCAGATCAACAAGCAATTATCAATTGTAAAAACCGGGAGTAAACAACCACCAGGACTTTAAGGCGCAAACCTTAAGCAAGGCCGTTTGTGCCTATTTCGTTTATGAAGGTTTCCACCAGTTCACCGGCCAGGCAGGAACCCGCCATGTCTTTCAACATGGCCATGGCTTGGGGCACACTTTTCCGTTTTTGGTAAGGACGGTCTGTAGTCATTGCGTCAAAACAGTCAGCAATACTGATAATCCGCGCGCCAAGGGGAATCTGGTGCTCGGTCAGGCCAAAAGGATATCCCATACCATCTACCCGCTCGTGATGATAAAGGATCAAGGGGGCTGCCGGTTTAAGGAAGGCGAAATAATTCAGAAGCAAGGCCCCTGTAACCGGATGACATTTTACCTCGGCCCGCATCCGTGCTGAAAGCCGGGCATCGGCATTGCTGAATATACGATCACTGAAACCGAGTTTGCCGATATCGTGAAGAAAACCACCCAAGGCTGCCCAAAAGGTTTCCTGCTCCGACAGTCCCAGCCTGACAGCCAATCGGAAAGAATAGATAGCCACCCTGAGACCATGATTTCTTGTATAGGGATCTCTTTGCTCCAGGGCATCTGCCAGTGATTTTAAAACCGGCTGCCCGCAGACTGCCAGCATCAGAGAGTTGAAATTCTTCTGTCGTGAACTGCTACAGACTGTTGCAGTCATCTTAAAGCGACCTCGATTTGCAAATCTTATTTCCCTGCCGGGAAAGTCTGGTACTATAAGAAAGGCAATTGCTTATGTCAAGCAAACATAATAGTTTAATAGAAAGTAGGCGCTGAGGGAAAGCAAATGTTTTGGCCGGCATTGCCGTGAAACAAAAGTTTACATTGCCAACAAATCAACAAGAGAATATATAAAAAACTCCTTCTTTATCATCTGATTTTGTTGGCTATATATACTGCTCAGGCACTTGAATTGCAAAAATACGGGAAAATCATGAAAAAAAAATACGCCGTACCAGTCAATTGCTGTTGCCGCCGATTTCGTCGATCCGCCCTTGTGCTTCTTTTCCTAACCACATTATGCGGCTCGTTTATAAGCCGGCCGTTTGCCTGGGGTGCAGAAACATCTTCACCGCTATTGCTTGACAAACAATTAACCCCGGTTCTCAGTCGATTCTGCGGTGGGGAGGTGGGTTATGGCCCTCTGCGTCTTGAGAGCCAATCCCCATTTCAATCTCTCCGCCTCCAGCTTAGACCGATGGCACCGACTTACCAGGTACCCGGGACATGGGAGGTTGGGGCCACGATGAGCCTTGCCAATGTCTGGGCCAATTCACCGGGAAATTACCTCATCGACTATGAAAGTCTCAACACAACTCTTTTTGCCGCTTACGGGATCAACCAAGCTTTACGGATAGAAATCGGCCTGGAAGAAAGACGGGTTTTCGGCGGCATCATGGATAGTTTCATAACAGATTTCCACGATTTTTTCGGACTTGACCAGGACGGCAGGGATAGTACTCCTTTTGGGCTGGTTCAAATTGAAATACTGGATAACAAGGGCAATTCTCTATTATCCTATAATCAGGGCAGTGGTGTCTATTCACGTTCCATCACGGCTTATCTGGAACATCGCCTGACATGCGGCTCAACTAAATTACCGGCCCTGTCTTACGCCGTGTCTTTACGTTACGATACCGAAGGCCAACACATGCTGGATCGCGATTTCCCGTTCGACCTGGGCTTATCTCTTTCAGCAGCAAAAAAAATAGGTCCCTTAAATGCATATTTGTCTGCCGGTCTTTTCTGGTACGGCAGTACAAAAATCCAAAAGATAGACCTGAAAAGAACCCAGACAGCCCTGATGACCGGGCTTGAATGGCGTTATACAGCCACCCAATCATTGTTGTTTCAATGCCTGGTTACCGAAGGTTCCGCTAAAAATCTGGGGCCATTTTCCGATGCCTCTTATGAAGTTACTTTGGGCTGGAAATGGGCAGTAATACCTTCCGGTGTTCTGGAAGTGGGCCTGATAGAAAATATAATAATCTGGGACAACAGTCCTGACTTCGGCGTTCATTCCGGTTTCAGTTACCGTTTTTAGTATTTCCCGCCTTTTGCAAAAGTTGCCCATATACATACTCGGTTTGCCGGCGGGTATCTTCCAGGTTGCCGCTATTGTCGATCACTATTGTGGCCAATTGCTTTTTTTCTTCCAGGGGCATCTGACTCCTAATACGGGCCGTGGCTTGTTCCGCATTGAGTCTGTCTCTTGCCATCAAGCGTTTCAACTGCAGGTGTTCAGGAATATAGACGACTATTATTTCATCAAATCCGTGATCCATGCCGGATTCGAAAAGCAGAGGGATATCCTGGACAACAACGGCTCCAGGATTCCGTCGGCGTATTTCTTCGACGGCAGCATTGATCCGGCTACGTACCAAGGGGTGGATGATTTTTTCCAGCAATGCTCTTTTTTCAGGATCATTAAATACAAGGCTGCCCAATGTCTTGCGGTCTATTTGTCCATCGCCGGCCAGAATCTGTTCGCCGAAAGTGTCGACAACCGCCTTCCAACCCGGGGTTTTCCGGGCTACAGCCTCATGGGCCATCAGGTCGGCATCCAGCACCACCGCCCCCAATTCCGCAAACCATCCGGCAACAGTAGATTTACCACTGGCGATCCCACCTGTCAGCCCCGCAAGCAACATCGGTATTCCCTGTTCTTTTATGAATAAACAAGCTGACGCCTGTCTTGGCTTGACACCTTCAAGCTCTGCAAACTATATTGAAAACTCAATAAATTGGCAACCCAATCCAGGGGTAAACATGCGTCTATTTTACCTGAGGTTTGTAGTAAGGCTATGGGTATGCTGCATTGTTCTGTTTGCAGCTTCTGCCAATGCTGCACCCCCCAGGGTACTGCTGTTGCACTCATATCATCAAGGGTATAAATGGACTGACGACATCACTAAATCCGTTCTTGAAACCCTGGCACTCGATCCTCTTAATCCTTCGGTTTTCATTGAGTATCTTGACGCCAAGCGAATGACCCATCAAAAATTGTTCGAGTGCCTCACCAAGTTGTTGAAAATCAAATACACGCCCAACTTTTTCTCGGTCATCATTGCGGCAGACAACAATGCCCTGGCCTTTATGCAAAGCGAGGCAACCCGCCTGTTCAATGACAAACCGGTTGTATTCTGCGGGGCTGATTACGTAACCAGGAAGGATTATGCCGGAATAAAGCAGGTAACGGGAGTCAACGAGGCCGCCGACATCCAAAAAACTCTGGACACGGCCCTCAGGCTTCACCCTAAAACCCGGCAACTGGTCTTTGTAGTTGACAAAAGCTCCACCGGCCGAAAAGTTCACTCCCAGATAGATAAACTGGCAACTGAGTATCCCCAAATCAGGTTCAAATTCTGGGACAATTTATCACTGGAAGAAATGGAAAGAGCTGCTGAACGACTTACTTCCGGTGACCTTGTTTTTTTCACCTATTTTTCCCGTGACAGCCATGGTCGTTATTGGCCATTTGATCAGGGCATAAGGCGTCTGGCAAACCATTGCAATGTACCAATTTACGGTGCCTGGGATCTCAACCTGGGATACGGCATAGTCGGCGGTATGCTGGCAAGTGGTCGCTTCCAGGGGCAAAAAGCTGCCGAACTGGCCCTCCAGGTTCTTCACGGACGTCCGGCCAGCTCCATCCCGGTGGTAACCAAAAGTCCTAACCGGTTCATGTTCGATTACGTTCAAATGCGACGTTTTGATATCACCACCGGAGACCTGCCCGAAGGCAGCCTGATCATTAATCGTCCCTATTCCATTTACGAACGTCACAAGGTCCTGGTGTGGATCGTACTCGGCGGAATAATCGGATTGCATTTCATAATTTTCAGCCTGGCTCTTAATATATTCCGTCGCAGAAAAGCCGAGGACCGGATAAGAAAAAGCCAACGCCGTTTCAACACTATCCTGACCACAGCCAACGAAGGTTTCTGGGAAACCGATGCCAGCGGCGTCATTGTAGATGTCAATCCTGAAATGACAGCCATTATGGGAAGGCCCCGCCGATCGATCATCGGCAAACGGATAAGTGATTTTATTTCACGTAACGACACAGATGCTCCATACCAGGACCTGATGGATGGCAGATTCGAAATCAAATGCACTTTCGAAGTTCAAATCAGAAGGCCTGATAAAACATCTGTAAATTGCTTATTCAACATAACACCCTTGTTTGACGAAACAGGAGAATTCACCGGTGCCTTTGCCATGGTAACCGATATTACCGGTGTCAAGGCTGCCGAAGAAGCCGTCCTGAAGAGTGAAGCTCTGCTGCGGGCAACTTTCGAATCCACAGAAGACGGGCTGGTAGTAGTAAATCAAGCAGGGCAGGTCACGTACATGAACCAGGTTTTTCGCCAAATATGGAAAATCCCCCAGGCACTGGTCGATGATCCCGACACGGCACTTTTACGTGACCATTTGATTGGGATGGTAAAATCACCGGACACCGTACTTGGCAAAGTCCGCCAGATGAGCCGCTCTAAAAGCAAGATGCTTGAAACCATAGAGCTGTCCGACGGGCGTATCCTCGAAATCTACTCCTACTCCCTGCTTATGAGGGGCAAACGTGCAGGCCGGGTTTGGTGGTTCCGGGATGTGACTTCACGCAAGCACATGGAGTCACAATTGATACAAGCGCAAAAGATGGAGGCCGTAGGAACCCTTGCCGGAGGCATAGCCCACGATTTTAACAACAGGCTCCAAACCATTTCCGGTTATACCCAGTTGCTTTTGCTCGACAAAAACCAGGAAAGCCCGGACCGGCTTAAACTTCTGGCAATTGAAAAAGCGGTTAAACGTTCCTGCCAGTTGACCGAGCAGCTTCTGATGTTCAGCCGAAAAATCGAAAGTCAACTGAAACCAATCGATCTTAACAATGAAGTACAAACAGTAAAAGCTTTGCTTATGCGGGCGCTGCCACGCTCAATCACGATCGAGCTGGAACTGGACAAACATCTACACATTATCAATGCCGATCCTTCCCAGATTGAACAGATAATCATGAACCTGGGAATTAACGCCAGTCACGCCATGCCAAACGGGGGCCGGCTCAACATCAGGACGGAAAACGTAATTCTTGACGACAAGTTTTGTAAAAGCCACGTCGGCTTTACTCCGGGAAAGTACGTGTGTCTGACGGTCCAGGATACCGGCATGGGAATGAAACCAGAAGTTCTCGAAAGAATTTTTGAACCGTTTTTCACAACCAAGCCTGAGGGTATGGGTACCGGGCTAGGGCTATCCATGGTTCACGGTATCATCAAAAACCATCAGGGGCATATCCTTTGTTCCAGTATGCCGGGCAGCGGCACCCGTTTCGAAATATACTTCCCGGCCCTGCTGGTAACTTCTGAACACGAGCTTGCAACCGACAATGTCGCCAGCAAGCTAAAAGGTGGAGTTGAAACCATCCTGCTGGTGGACGATGAACCGGACAACCTGGAAATTGGAGCCAGCCTGCTGGAAAGGTTCGGCTACCAGGTGTTGACTGCCGAAAACGGAACAAACGCCCTGGAATTGTTTAAATCCAAGTCAAAAAGTATCGCATTGACAATTTTGGATCTTGATCTGCCCGCTGTTGATGGCAGACAGGTTCTGGAGACCATGTTGGCAATGGATCCGGGGGCCAAGGTTCTGATAGCATCGGGCCATGGCACCGACGCGGCTGTCCAGGGTGCCATCGGGGCCGGAGCGGCCGGCTTCATCAAAAAACCTTATCAGTTGGTGGATATGCTGACTGTCATTCGAGATATTCTGGACGCTGGTACAAAACAATCACCAAAAGATAAGAAACTCGCTAAAAACCGGGTTAGATGAGCAGGGATGGCTTTGGTCGATTATGTTTACCCCAAGGCTGTTTTGGATAAATCCTCATCAGATAAGTCGTATTTGCGTCTGCGTTTTTCTTCGTACATCTTGGCATCTGCTTTTTTCAGTAAGGTTTCAACGTCTTGACCGTCTTCCGGGAAAATACCGACGCCTATACTGGAATCTATGAACCGGATATCCACCTTGCCGTACTTATACGGCTGTCGAATACTTTCGGATATCCTGGCAGCCACTACTTCCGGCAGGATCTGCCTGGGGCTGTTGAGAATTACCGTAAACTCGTCTCCCCCAAGTCGGGATACAAAATCGGTTTTGCGCACTGAACTGCTTATCCGCTGGGCCACATCCTGTAATAGTAGATCTCCGATTTCATGACCATAAGTATCATTTACCCGCTTGAATTTATCCAGGTCGATGAAAAGCAATGCCAGTTGATTATTATAACGCTTGGCATACTCGATATCATGGCCAAGTTGTTGCATGAAGGCCGCCCGGTTGTGCATCCCCGTGAGAATATCATGAAAAGCGGCAAAACGCAGTTCCTCTTCAGCTTTTTTACGGTCGGATATATCCCGGATAACACCCAGCAAGCCTTTTGGCCGACCTTTTTCATCCCGCAACAGGCTACAGGTCATTTCGGTCCAGACAGTGGAACCGTCCTTGCAGTACATTTCAAGCTCCACAACTAGTGATTTTGCACGATATCCCGGTACCCTGCGTTCATTTTCCAGTTCCGTGGCCAGGATGGAAGTGGCCTTGTCCAGGGTTTCCTTGGTCACGGATCGCTCAATGGGCTCGGCCATGGCCTCTTCTACTGTTAAACCCCGCAACTGTTTGACCGAAGGACTTATGTAGGTTGGTTTCAGATCCAACCCTGCAGTCCAGATTACATCGGTGGTGTTTTCAGCAATCAGCCGGTATTTCTCTTCGCTTTGCCTTAAGGCTGCTTCCACTTTCTGGCGTTCCTTGATCTCAAGCTGAAGAATATAATTTGTCTTTTCCGCCCGGGCGGTCATTTCATTGGCCTGTAAAATAGCTTTTTCAAGAGCCCTGTTGGCTTGCTCCAATTCGGCTTTGACTTTCTGTATCTGGCGCTGCTTACGCCGGCGTTCAATTATCTCCTGGGTCAATTCATCAGTTTTGTTCTCAAGTTCGTCTTTCAGTTCACTCAACCGCTCAAACATCACAGCATTGGCCACCGCAATACTAAGCGGCCCGGCTGTCTTTACCACAAATTCTATCTGGTCAACGGTAAGGAGCCTATCGTCGGATACATTGCCGAGAGTATAAAAACCATTTAACTGGTCATTGCCGGCCAGGGGAACAAGATATGAGCATTTAACCTTATCCATCAAGGAAATCAGCCCGGTACGCATATCCCCCAATCCTTGATAAGTCTCCAGCAGATGACGATCGTACATTGTCTCGCCTTGTACCAGACATGCCTCCAGCTCAGGTTGCAGACTTGCAATCCGGCCATTTGAGCTGGCATAAATATTAGCATCGGTTTTACGTATGAAAAAGTCTACACTATTATCTTCCAAAACCCGGGAGATCCGGAGGCATACTTCCTTGATCAATTCTTCCATACCCTTGAGATGGACTATTTCATCTATCAGCCTTGAGGCAGCCAGCTTAAGGGCCATCCGGTTCTTATTGAAAACCCGGTTGATTATCCTTTGCACCTTGATAATGTGAATGTAATTGAAAAAAAACCAGATGCTGAAAAAGAGCACCAGCAGGCGTGGGTTGACACTGGCTATCTGGTGCCTGATCCAAAACAGGAAAATAACGTTGGGGATCAGCACCAGGGCTGAAACAAGCAGCCATAAAACCGTGCGGTGA
Organism: Desulfobacteraceae bacterium; assembly: GCA_027025615.1. Classification (GTDB taxonomy): domain Bacteria; phylum Desulfobacterota; class Desulfobacteria; order Desulfobacterales; family Desulfosarcinaceae; genus JALVQM01. Next base: position 10,156 of record JALVQM010000087.1, read on the forward strand.
ATTACGGTGCGAACATCCAGAAGACGATGTTTAATCACACCGTAGCCCAGAACGGCAAGGGGAACAAAGCCGAAATTACCAAGGGGATATAAATCTATGCCTTTAATTGCCGGAATGTTGAAAACCAACAGGACCCCGGTCAAGATAAACCCGCTGAACATGTATCCCAGTTTACGCCGTAAAAGTGGATTCAACTGGGTATTGAAGGCGGTACTGATCAATTTCAAATTATAAACCAGGACCGTCAGACCGTATATCCCGAAAAAATCGAAAGCCCAGTTTCCCTTGGCTATGAACCCCCAGCTGTAGTGGTGTAACCCCGTGAAATACCAATCTGTCTGAGTGGTAAGACTGACAAGAAAACTGGTCAAAAAACAGGCTGCAGTAATTTTGGGTCTGCGCAGACCGAGAATGGTGTGAAAAAACAATACCTGCACAGCGGGGATATAGACATAGGCAAAATGGACTGTTCTTTCAATTTTCAAAATCAGGGTTTGATCGTCGGTCAGCTGGTGAACAATAAAAACAGGTTCCAGCATGCAATACAGAAGGCATAAGACGGCAAAAACCACATTTTCACGGGTAAGCGGGCGCCTGGAAAGGGCAAGGCCTGTAAGGGTCAGCCCAAACAGAATAAACAGTACCGGTGGAACAATATAAATATTAAAGGAAGACAGGAGCAGGGCATTCATAATTTGTCAGCCAACTTTTCATAAATATAGCAATATTACACACTCTTGTTGCAACTGCCTGGGCTGGCAATATCCGGTTGAAACAGTTCAACCCTCGGGCTAGCTCTATCTATATCGTCATTTTTAAAAAAATATTTAATAATGGTTTCAAAATCAGACTGATATAAATAGAATTGGGAAAATGATTTGGTTAAGGTAAACTTTACCCGCACCATGGGCGGCCTGGAAACAGGTGACACTTTATGGCCGGCTTGGGACATGATACCTGGCAAACAATTAAAATTAAAAACCATCAGGGGCAATGGCGGGCAGTTTAAAGTTCGGCTAAAAATGAAAACCAGGAATTTAATCAGGCAGAAAGGCCCTTTTCGCTAATCGGTGTCTGTCTGCCGAAACCACGGGGGTCTTCCCCGTCATATGGAGTTAAAGCAATAATAAAACAACCAGCGCATCGCTGAAAACAACTCCAAAGATCAATGAGAATCTACCATGCTTTGCCGGGTCCGGTCCCGTTTTGATCGATATCCTGCCAAACTTTCCTGCCCAGGGACTTTACAACCGGCTTTTCCTGGTTTACAAGCATATGCTGAAAAAGGATGGTGAAATTTATGGAATCCAGACAAAAAATTCTGGTATTGGCAACTTCCAATGAAGGAAAAACCAGGGAAATAAGATCTCTTCTGGCCGGGTACCCGGTAATAATCAAAAATTTAAAAGATTTTGGCCCACTACCCGAAATAGAGGAAGACGGCCGAACTTTCGAAGAAAATGCTTATAAAAAAGCGAGCCTGACAGCCAGATTTCTGGGGTTGCCTTGCCTGGCCGATGATTCAGGACTCTGTGTTGTTGCCCTCGACGGTCGCCCGGGGGTACAATCTGCTCGCTGGGCGGGGCCCGAGGCCACTGACGAGCAACGCTGTGCAAAGCTCCTGGAAGAGTTGGACCAGGCCAGGGATCGCCGGGCTGCTTTTGAATGCGTCATCTCCATTGCAGTGCCGACCGGTCCGGCCCTGACTTACGAAGGGCGTTGTGAAGGTCTAATCACCCATGAGCCGAGGGGACGCAATGGATTCGGTTACGATCCTGTTTTTTTCTATCCCCCAACGAAAAAAACTTTCGCCGAAATGACCATGGAAGAAAAAAGTAAGGTCAGTCACCGCGGCAGGGCCCTGGAACAGATAAAAGAAGAGTTCGATAAAATATTGATCTGGATCGAGCGACATATGCCGATCTTTGAAAAGCAGGGATGCCTGGCCACCCCGGCACATTTTTCTGAAAAAGGAGAATAAGATGCTCAAGTTCAACCACGGTCTGGATATTGTCGAAGCCATTGGCAAAGTAACCACGGAAAAAGAGGCCCAAGCGGTTTTTGAATCCCACCTGGACCCGGTTCACCTGGAAAGAATTTTAATCTTCAAGCATCCGGAGGTAATCAAGAAAATCGCCAACGCCATCATTATGTGTAAACCAGACAGGGTATATATAAACACCGGGTCGGAAGAAGATCGCGATTTTATCCGAAAACTGGCTCTGGAAAACAAGGAAGAAGAAACCCTTCCCATGCCACGCCATACGATCCATTTTGACCTGAAAGAAGAACAGGGCCGAATCATCGACCGCACCTATTACATAGCCAACGAGGATGAACTTGTCTCTTCCCTGGCATTACGGATGTCACGTGACCAGGCCCTGGAAGTGGTAGCAAGCGGCATGGGCGGCATCATGGCCGGTATGACCATGATAGTCGGCTTTTACTGCCGGGGACCGGTGGGAGCACCGGTTTCAAATCCGGCCATGGAGATAACCAGTTCGGCATACGTTGCTCACAGCGCCGAGATTCTTTACCGTAACTGCTATGCAGATTTTGAAAACGAGGTCAGGCGCCTGGGCCATTTTTACACCAACATTCACAGTCAGGGTCTAAACCGTCCCGAGGACCTGCCCGACGCCCGGGTACTCATGGACCGCAGCCACCGTACCACCTATTCTTTCAAATGCACCTATGCCGGCAACACCCTGTTGCTTAAAAAAGGCAACCACCGTTTTTCAGTGGACAAGGCTGTCTTCCAGGGAAACGGGACAGAGCTTGCCGAACACATGTTTATAACAGGCATCCAGGGGCCCGGCGGCAGGGTTACCTGGGCCACGGGAGCGGCCCCCAGCGGATGCGGCAAAACAACTACCGCCATGGCCGGAGATCATTTCGTGGGTGACGACCTGTCCCAGATGTGGATTGCCAACGACGGTTCGGTCCGTTCGGTAAATCCTGAATGTGGTATCTTCGGTATAGTGGAAGACGTCAACTGGGAAGGCGATCCAATGCTGATGAAATGTTTGCGTCAGCCGGGCACTGAAGTCATCTGGTCAAATGTCCTGATTGACGAAAACGGCATACCCCACTGGACGGGAAACGGTGAAGATCCGCCTGAAAAAGGACGTAATTTTCAAGGCTCCTGGTACCGGGGGATGAAGGATGAAAAAGGTCAGGAGGTCCCCTTATCACACCCCAACGCACGCTGTACCCTGTCTTCCAGCGCCCTGGAAAATTACTCCCCAAGCGCCGAAGATCCGGCCGGGGTTGAAACCAGGATCATTACATACAGCGGTCGTGACAGCGATACCATGCCTCCGGTATGGGTAGCCCGCACACCGGATGAAGGAGTTGTCATCGGGGCCTGCATCGTATCGGCAGCAACGGCCACCGAGGTTGGTGCTACCGGGGTCAAACGGGCCCCCTGGGCAAATGCTCCATTTATACCCGGTTCCCTGGGAGAGTACATGGCAACCCAGTTCGAATTTTTCAATAACCCTAAAATCTCAGCAGATAAAAAGCCGGTTATGGCCGGACTTAACTATTTCCTGACCCATGAGGCCCGTGGCGGACAAGGCAAAAAACTGCTGGGAGAAAAACGAGATGTCAAAGTGTGGCTGGGCTGGCTGGAACGCCGGGCCCACGGTGAAGTTGATGCCATTGAAAGCCCAATCGGATACCTGCCCAAATTCCAAGACCTGCAACGGCTTTTCAAACAGATAATAGACAAACCTTACCCGGAACAGCTTTATGTAAAGCAATTTTCCCTCTATATAGACAATATTGTGGGCCGAATAGATATGCAGGTGGAAGCTTACTCAAAGGAAGAAAATATTCCTCAGCGCCTGTTTCAAGTATTGGACCTCCAGAAACAGGGATTGCTGGAACTGAAAAAGAACTTCGGCTCCGTGGTTACGCCTGACCAACTGCAAGGTTTTCGGAAAGGTAAAACCGGAGCTTAGATTGAAAGTCACTCGACAACCCGCAGGCTGGCAAAACTATTTAAAAGTACTGGGCAGCCGCCGTATGGCGGTTTGCCTGGTAATGGGGTTTGCCAGCGGCTTGCCCCTGCTGCTGACCATAACCCTGCTCCAGGCCTGGATGAAAGAAGCCGGTGTCGACCTGGGTGTTATCGGCCTGATGTCACTGGTAGGCCTGCCTTACACCCTGAAATTTTTATGGTCTCCTCTGCTGGATCGCTACGTACCTCCAGTGCTGGGCCGCAGGCGTGGGTGGCTGCTGATTTTCCAGGCTTGCCTGGTGGCTTCTATCTGTCTGCTGGCGACCGCTGACCCGGCCGGGTCGCCGTGGGCTGTGGCCTTGGCTGCCCTGGCGGTAACCTTTTTCAGCGCTTCCCAGGATATTGTCATCGACGCTTACCGCCGTGAAGACCTGGCCGATGAAGAACTGGGGCTGGGATCATCCCTTTACATTGCCGGGTACCGGGTAGGCATGTGGGTCTGTTCGGCAGGCGGCCTGATCCTGGCCGATTACGTATCTTTTCCAAGTGTCTACCTGATAATGGCAGCCTGCCTGCTGCCGGCTATGTTGACCACCGTCCTGACCCCCGAGCCACCGGCGCCAATGGGGCTGCCCCTGACCCTGAAAGAAGCGGTAATTGAACCTTTTAGCGAGTACTTCACAAGGCCCGGGGCCATTCTGATCCTGGCTTTTATCCTTTTCTACAAGCTGGGAGATACCATGGCTTCGGCCATGACCATTCCTTTCTACCTGGATCTGAAGTTCACCAAAACCGAAATCGGCACCATCGTAAAAACCATCGGACTATGGGCGACCATCGGCGGAGGACTCGTCGGCGGCACCATGATGCTGAAGCTGGGAATAAATCGCAGCCTGTGGATTTTCGGATTCCTGCAAGCCGTTTCCACTGCCGGTTTTGCCGTCCTGGCCAGGCTGGGTCACAGCCTGGCAGGTCTGACGTTTGTGGTTGGATTTGAAAATCTGACCAGCGGAATGGGCACAGCGGCCTACGCCGCTTTCATGGCCAGTCTGACCAACAAGAAATTTACCGCCACCCAGTATGCCCTGCTTTCCAGCCTGATGGGCGTGCCACGGGTAATGGCCTCATCAGTCACAGGATATCTGGCAGAATTTACTGGATGGCAGGGCTTCTTTGTTATTTGCACCCTGATCGCGGCACCCGGCCTGATTCTGCTTTCCAGATTTGCATCTTTTAAAAATAATGATTAAATAAAAGAAGCCTGATAAAAGCCGATACTGCCCAAAAAGCGATGGCCTGGTAAAAAGTCATCAGACAATAACCGGCGTTCACAAGCCGGACTAAACCGGTTGTGAAAGAGGTATCTTTCGGCCATGTAGGCTGTAACTTTGAGCCGCACTTTTTAAGAAGTTTTCACAAGGTCATGAACAAAAAAAATTACAAACAAAAGCGTGAATTAGTCCGGAGCGAAGATTCCAAGCTTGCCGACCTGCGCAGGGAAATACTGGTAGAGGATCCTGAAAAAGCCCTGGGAACAATCCTTGACCATCCTTTTCCGGTCACCCTGGTCCAGTCCTTTACGCCGGAAGATCTCTATATCCTGATTCATCGCATCGGTCCTGACGATGCCCTGCCTGTTTTGGCCCTGGCATCCAACCGGCAATGGCAATACGTAATAGACATGGAGGCCTGGCAGGGGGACCAGATAGACAACCACAGCCTGACCGAGTGGTTCAACCGCCTTTTGCAGGCCGATCCGGATCGTTTCGGACACTGGATTTTCAACCAGCAAATTGACACTTTTCGTTTCTATCTATTTAAAAACATAGAATTGCGTATCAGACAGCACGACCAGGACCCGTCCGAACTGGGTCCCGATTTTTTCAGCGATGACGAAACATTTTATATCCGCTTTCAACCCTTTGCAGGTGATACGCCTGATAAAGAAAAGTTCCAGCAACTGCGCGATCAATTCCTGACCGATGTATTGCGCAGGATTTCCGTTCTGGATCACATCAAGTTCCAGGGGCTTTTGCTGGAAGCCGACTCCTTGATCCCGGCAGAGGCTGAAGAGGAGCTCTATCGCCTGCGCAACATCCGCCTGGCCGAGCAGGGCCTTCTGCCTTACGAAGAAGCCGTGGGAATCTATCAGCACCTGTCCGTTGAAAATCTTTTTACCCGCCAGCCCAAGTCAATCCGCACCAGCCATCCCCCCGGAACGACCTCAGAACTGGTACCGGTTATAAGCCAGCAACAACTGGAAAGTGACAACCTCTTTATCCGAACCCTGGAACAAATCCAGGATCAGGCGGTTTTTTTCTGGCTGCAGAGCGAGTTTGCCGGACTTTGTAACCAAATTATTTCAGCCGACAAGGTAAAAATCCGTGATCAGGCAGTACTTGCTGAGGTTGTAGTCAAGGCCCGCGATTACCTGGCCATAGCCCTGGAAAAAATTACCCTGGAATATCCTGGCCGGCAGAAATGGCCCCTGGAAAAAGTTCTGCAAACCTTTTTGCTGGTAGACATTTTCCGGGTTGGTTACGGATGTGCCCTCGAGGTAAAATGGGATGCAGAAAAATGGGTCCGCAACAGTTGGTTCCGTAAAAACGGCTTGCCGCTGAGTTTTTGGGACGAATACTGGCTTGGAGTTTTGGGGGGATTGCTTCTCAAAAAGCCATTGTTTTTCGACAATTTTGCCACAGGGGTAATCTACCGCGAATTTTCCAGCCTGGAAGAAATAAAAAACACGGCTCTGGCCGTCCAGGGGGCAATGGCCTTTGATGACTTGCTCGCCCTTCTTGAAGCCCGTCCGCCGATTGATCAACATTACGGACACCTTACTTATAAAAACCTGCTGCTGACTCTCTGGGCCGACCATTATCTTGGCCTGGCAACCGGGAAACACCGGCCGGTTGCCTTGAAACCGGCACATCTCCAGTCCCTTTACCGCGACCTTTGGACCGGTTCGGATCGCCCCCGTAAAATAGGCAACGAGATCAAAACAGTCTTTCTCGACTGGCTGGCGGATCGGGCGGTTCTTGCTCCTGAGGCCATTTCCCGCCGCCTTGGACATTTGCTGGAGGATCTTTTCAACGAAATTGAAGCCGAACTTGGTACCGTCGATCAGGACAATCTTGATCCGCGTTTTATTACCCTTTTCCTGATGGCAAAATAGACAGATGACCACACCAGCGGTTGCCTTCCTGAAAAAGGCCGGGATAAATTTCGAACTTCTGGCTTACGATCACCTTGAAAAAGGAGCCGGCTTTGCCGCCCGGGCAACCGGTTTTGATCCCGGGCTGGTGATCAAAACCCTTGTTGTCGACATGGGGCGGAGGGGTTTCGCCCTGGCCTTGCTGCCGGGAAATTTACGCCTTTCAGAGAAAAAGCTGGCTAAAGTCATGGGGGTAAAACGCCTGGCAATGGCCCGTGATAAAGATGCTGAGCGAGTCACCGGCTACCTTACCGGCGGAATTAGCCCCTTTGCCACCCGGCGCAAGTTACCGGTAACAATGGAAGCCCGCCTGGCAGAAGCGCCCCGGGTTGCGATAAACGCGGGAAAACGTGGTCTTCTGGTAAAAATGGCCCCTGTTGATATAATCGAGCTCTTGAACTGCAAGCTGGCAAATATTGCTATTTTACCGTAAATCGATTGACCTATGCTGGGCATTGCTTATTCTTAAAACTAGTGGTCTTAAAAAAACCGTCGGAAGCACCAAATTTTATACGTCTGCTTTTGACCGGACCCCAGGATTTATGATCGGCTCAAACTAGCCGCCAGCTGTTATCAGGAAGGACGAAAATGATTTATTTTCTTTTACTCACCTTTATTTCGGCACTGGTTTTCGGGCTGCTGTTTTGGTCATTCGGCTTGAAAAGCCGCAAGCAGGGGCGGCCGGTAGCTCTGCACGCCTGCAGCAGTGGCCAGGGTCAATGCCAGTGCGGGCAGGCTGAGGGCAGGCCTGATAGCTGCCGCAATCTGACTGGAGCCGATCAACAGGCAAATAAGTAACGCGCTTTAATCTTGAATGAATTGTAACTATGTTGACCAGGTTTTCATGCGCAAACCAACCAGTTTTATGCATCAGCCGGCTTTTGCTTTTTCTGCTGCTTATCGGCTTTTTCCTGACCTGGCCCTGTTTTCCGGCCAACAGCACGATCTACAAATGGAGAGACGCCCGGGGGCATCTCCATTTTTCAGATTCTCCACCACAGAACGTGGGAGCCGAACCCATCTCCGGAGAACCTTCGGCTCCTGCCCAAGGCAAACAGCTACCGGTCTATAAAGGCCGTTTTGAGTTTTCATCACCTGATTCAAGGAATGATCGCCTAAAAAACCCTGAAGCCAGGGGTCTCAACCAGCCTGACAAGGATCACTCCCGGGATTCCGTTAAAAACGTCGATCAACAAAACAGTGGAATTTTCTGGAGGATAGACAGCGGAAGTTCCGAGCCAAGTTACCTGTTGGGCACCATGCATTCGGACGATCCACGCATCCTGGCCACTGCTGGAAGGGTTGAAAAAGAATTGCTCTCCTGTCGTCTTTTTGTGATGGAAACCATCATGGATACCCAGGCTGTTATGGAAATCGGATCAAGTCTCCTTCTCACTGACGGAAGCGATTTGAAAGTACTATTGGGCAAGCAATGGTATAACCGGGCAGTTGAGGCTGCTGCAACACGGGGGATCCCGGAACCTTTCCTGAGGCGCATGAAACCCTGGGTTGTAATGTCGATTTTAGGCAGTCCCGCCGTTCAAAGCGGCCAATTCCTTGACCTTGTCCTTTTTGACAAGGCAGTATCAGC
>JALVQM010000088.1 GCA_027025615.1 Desulfobacteraceae bacterium
CTGGTTGAAGCTATGGGCCAGGGACTGGAAATGATAGTCGGCGGTAAAATCGACTCTCAGTTCGGTCCGGTGGTATTGCTGGGGATGGGGGGAACAGGGGTCGAGATTTACCAGGATACGGCTTTGCGCATGGCTCCCCTGGAACCCCGTGACGCTTACTCAATGATAAATTGCCTGCGGGCCAGGGCTCTGCTGACAGGTTTCAGGGGCAGCCGCCCGGTCAACCTGGACGCTTTGACGGAGCTCTTGTTGAACTTTTCAAAATTACTGGTAAAAATGGCTGATTACGTTGAATCAGCCGATCTCAACCCGGTCCTCTGCAACCCGCAGGGCTGCGTAGTAGCCGATGCCAGGATAATGTTACCCGGAGGAGCAACAGGAAGTGACGTTCAAAACAATGCTGAGCCTGGGGCTTGTTTCAATGCTTCAGCGAAACAAATATGAAAAAAACAGAAGTCAGTCGCGATTTAAACCGTAAAACTCAAGTATCAGAAACAAGTGTCCAAGGCCTGCAGGCACTTACGGCCTTTTCCCTTACGATAGCTGTCCTCGGGGTACTCTTGTTGGCAGGTTGCAATGCCTTGCGTGACGACCTGGAGGCCATCCAGGACAGGGGCTGGCTTGTACTGATTACCCGCAACAGTTCCACCACCTATTTTGAAGGACCTGACGGGCCTACCGGTTTCGAATATGACCTGGCAGAAGCTTTTGCTAATTTCCTGGAAGTCGATTTAAAGGTGCTGGTCATCGATGATGAAAGTGAAATGATAAAGGCACTGGCCCAGGGACGCGGCGATATCCTTGCCCCTGGTTTTCCCTTTGGTCACAGAGTAGCCCCACTTGTTTATCTTGGGCCTGCCTATCTTGATGTTCAGCAACAAATCATAGGGCGCAGAGGACGACCGGCGGTGCAGAAACCCGCCGATCTCAAGGGCCGGTCCATCTGGTTTGCCCCCAGCAGCGCTCGGCTGGAAGCCCTTGAAAATCTAAAAAAGCAGGTGCCCGAAGCTCAATGGATAATGCGGAGCAATTACAGTTCTGAAAATTTACTCGAACTGGTGCAAACACGCTCTGCCGACCTGACCGTGGTCGAATCCAACACCTTCACCAGAAACAGGTGGATTTACCCGGAGCTTCTGGTTCATTTCAGCCTGGAAAAGCTTCAGCACCTGCGTTGGGCCGTTGGGAAGCAGAACCGGCGCCTGCGCCGAACCGTTGAAAAATGGTTTTCCCTGAAATCTACCAAAAAATTGATCCGTGGTCTTATAAAATACTATTACAGCCACCTGGAGCGTTTCGATTATGTGGATCTGACCCGCTTCAGAAAAAAAATAGACAGCCGGCTGCCGAGATATATCAATTATTTCAGACTGGCTGCAGCTCAATACGGACTGGATTGGCAGTTGGTGGCGGCTCAATCTTACCAGGAATCGCACTGGAATCCACGAGCCCGCAGCTTTACCGGTGTTCGCGGAATGATGATGCTTACCCTGGACACGGCCCGCGATATGGGCTTGAAAAACCGGATGGCAGCCCGGGAATCAATCTTTGCCGGAGCCCGCTATCTTGCCCAGCTTCACCGACGGATAGAAGAACAAGTACCCGAGCCTGACCGGACCTTTATGGCCCTGGCTGCCTACAATCTGGGATTCGGCCATCTCCAGGATGCACGCAACCTGGCCAAGAAGCTGGGGAAACCTGCCAATTCCTGGCACGGCATAAGGGATGTCCTGCCCCTGCTGCAGCAAAAAAAGTACTATCGCCGCCTGCCTCATGGCTATGCCCGGGGGAAAGAAGCTGTTCAGTACGTTGATCGCATCCGAACTTACTTCAATGTCCTGCAGGCCTACTTTGCTCAAGAGCATAATATAAAGAAGGATGAAACCTGAAGCCCGCTGATTATTGGCGCCCAGCTTCAGTATCGACAACCTGGCGGATCCGGATGGGACGTTTCACAATATTTGCGGACAGTTTATTGTTGATCAGAAAACGTTTCAGGGCTGCCTTGGCTTCCTTGGCATGGTTATAATCACTGTAATAAGCTTTTAATTGTTCTATCTGCGGATATACCCGGTCGACACGCAACCACTGGTTGGGGGCCAACTTGGCTTCAAGCACATACAATACGGCCGTGCTTTTGACCGCCACAAGG
>JALVQM010000089.1 GCA_027025615.1 Desulfobacteraceae bacterium
TGCTTTACGTAGGCAACGACATGCTCAACGATATTTTACCGGCGCATACTTGTGGTTATCAGACTGCCCTGTTCGCCGGTGACCGCCGCTCCATCAGGATGCGCGAAGATGACGAACGTTTGCAAGATATCCGTCCGGATTGGATTGTGACAGAACTGGACCAGCTACGTTTAGGACTGTGCGAGCTTACATGACGATGATTTCTTTTATGTATCTGGATTTTTAAGAGCGTAACGTTGACACGAACTTGTTGTAAGACCATCTGAATATTACATTTTGCGAAACTGTCATTATTGAGACTTTCAAATATCGGAGAAAAAGAAATGGCTGAGCAAGACCGATCCCGGATCAAAGCAGCGGACAAACAAAAATCAGACCCTCAACGCGAGGCGTGGTTAACAGCATTTTTTATTGAAAACCATCTTGACCACTGTGCATACCCTGAAAAAGCAGCCCCTGATGAACAGATAAGGTTTATGGTTTACACCGATAAAGAGCGCTACTATCCCTGCTCTGACACAATGTTCGAAGCGATAATCGAACGCAATCGTTCGGCCTTTCTGCAAACCAGGTACAACCGGGTACTTGAACGAATTTTGAACATTGTCGATCATAATATCAGCGACCACTGGCAGAAAAATTACCTCGAAGCCTTGATAGCCATGAATTTCAAGCATGAAACCAGGGACGAGCTTCTTTTGCCTTCACGCCTGGAAAAACGCCTGTTGACGGTTTTCCTTAAACAAACTCAAATTGACGACCCTTTTATCGATGAGAAAACCGTTCGTAATAACCGTGCCAAACGTTGTCTTGACGCACCAGGCTTCAGGGCCGCTTTTGACGCGGTCGATACCAAGGCCCTAAAAAAAGTACCGGCATCCCTTTCAGAGATAAAGTCCATCGTAGGAGCTGTGGAATTCAAAAGGCTCCTTACCTGCGCTAACGAACCGGCTATTTGGCTGAAAGACGAAGCTCTTTCATGGTCCAAGGAAGAATTTATCAAGATTTTTCAGACCCCTGTCAGCGGAAAAGGCTTTGATCCGTTGTTGGAATTTCTAGGTTTCAAAGGAGGATCGAACCGCAGGAAGAGAATTCTGTGGATAGCTGATGAAGCCGGCCAGTTTGTCCTGGACATTGCCCTTATTAAAATACTGGTCTCATGGGGCCATAAAGTCTTGATAGCAATCAAGCAAAGCCCCCTTTTTACCAAGGTAAGCCTGGAAGATGTCAGTAACGATGAAGTGCTCAGTGGAATTATGGAAGACGTACCATTGATTGAAGATCCGGCCATCAGCAAAAACGACCTGCTGCGTTTGCTCGGCAGCGACGATGACATTCTGCTTTTTGGCGACGGTACAGGTGAAAAACTCAATCTGATCCTTACTTCAACCACTTTTGCACGTGTTTTCAAAGAAGTCGATGGTGTGATCTCCCGCGGTCTGGACCAACGTAGCCGATTTTTCGATACTCATTTCCAGTTTACCCAAGATATTTTCAGCATCGCCCGCGACCAGGACGGTCGCCTGTCCGTACTGTATAAACCAAGACACCCTGCTGTTATCAAGTTTTCACAGGAAGATCTTGAAGCCAAAGCGCAGACCATCATCGACCAGATGAAAGCCGCCAAAAAGCGCGGGATGACGGTTATGTTTTACAGTGGCATAATTGGATCTTTGCCAGGCAAGATCAATATTGCTAAAAAAGTAATGACGACCTTTATCGAACACCTCAAAAAACAAGCTGAGATGACATTTATAATCAATCCATCAGAGTACTATGAGCCGGGTATGGATGCGGACGACTTGATGTACATGTGGGAAATTGTGCAACGCAGTGGCCTGATTGACATTTGGCGTTTTCAGACTTTTGATGATATTGTGACAGCTTTTCAGATCATGGGCAGTAAAGTTCCTCCGGAATGGGTAGGCAAGGACGCCACTTACAGTACCGGTTGTACCAAAGAGATGCAAATTGCAATGGATGTTCAGCAACAACACCCGGAAATGCAAATTATAGGACCGGCAAGGGAAAAATTCATGCGCCGCAAAGAGTACGGTGTCGGGCTGATGTACGACAGCAGATTAAGAAAGTATTGAGTTGTTGAGTTTAGGATCATGGACCTGTCGGCTTAAACTTCTTGAAAAAATAATAAATTGAGTTATATTGTACCTGAATTTTTCGTACAACCGCCATGAAACACCAAACCAAATGATTTATCAAATCCTAATCCTTACATTATTGATTGTCCTGTCGGGTTTTTTCTCTTCAGCCGAAACAGCGTTGTTCTCGCTCAGCACTGCTACCGCCCGCCATTTGGTAAAAGATGGACGCAGGACAAGTGCTCTGATCCAGGAGATGAAAAATGATTCCCATCGCCTTCTCACCACCATACTGATAGGCAACAACCTGGTCAACGTGGCGGCATCTTCACTGGCTACATCGATGACTATTAATCTTGTCGCCAACTATGCCGTGGGCCTGGCAACAGGTACAATGACTTTCATTATCCTTGTTTTCGGAGAGGTTTTCCCCAAATCCCTGGCCAACCGGAACAACGTTCTTGTAGCCCGCTTGACAATTTACCCCATATATTGGCTTTCCATAGTGTTTTATCCCGTTATCGGTTTCCTTAATTTTATTCCTAAAATTACCGGCATCTTGAAAAGACCACATGCTGTTACCGAAGAAGAATTGATGACTTTCGTGGAGATCGTCGAAGAAGAGGGAGAAATCAAGGAAGAGGAAAAGGAACTCATCCATAACATTTTCGAATTTGATGACACCAATGCCTCCGAGATAATGACACCCAGAGCAGACATGTTTGTGATTGATGCTGATCAACCCCTGGATTTACGTGCCATAGCTGAATCAGGATTTACCCGCATTCCTGTTATTGAAGACAGCATCGATAACATAATAGGCATTCTTAACATCAAGGATCTGTTTTTACATCAGGCACGGGGGGGTGAATTAATTGATGTTCGCAAACTGATGCGTGCGCCATATTTTGTACCTGAAAACAAAAAGCTGGACTCTTTGCTCCAGCAATTCAAACAACGTAAAACTCATATGGCAATCGTGGTCGATGAACATGGCGGTGTCTCGGGTTTGATTACCCTGGAAGACGCCCTGGAAGAGCTGGTTGGAGAGATCAGGGATGAAACCGATCATGAAGATCCACATATAATAGCTCAAAACGAACAGGAATGGATTGTGCTGGGAAAGTCAGATATTGATGAGGTCAATGAAACAATTGGAATGGACATTCCAGCCAGTGCCGAATACGATACTTTTTCTGGATATGTATTGGACAACATTGGAAGGATACCGAAAGAAAAGGAAAGTTTTCTGATCAATGGTTACGAGATCGTGGTTAAAACCATGGACGGCAACCGGATCAAAGAATATATAGTTCGCAAAAAAAGCGACCAAATAGATCCCCCTGATTCACAAAACCCCCAGGCTGGCATTCAATCGACTTGAAAATACGTGGCAAATTATGGCTAATGCCTTTGGCCGTCTTAGTGGTGACGCTCTGTCTTGCAAAAGTTCAAGCAGTCTCTTCGATTCTGGAAATAGGTGTCTTTTCCCGGTTAAAACCGGGATCTGGTTTGCCCCCCGGATGGCGGCCGCTGACCTTCAAAAAAATAAAGCGACACACCAGGTATCGGCTTGTAACTGACAGGGGTATTACTGTAATTGAAGCCCGGAGTGAAAATTCGGCTTCAGGTCTATTGCGCCGGGTTGAGATCGATCCCAGGTCTTTTCCCATAATTCAATGGAAATGGAAAATATTGCACCCTCTCCCCGGTTCAGATCTGTCCCGCAAAGCGGGCGATGATTACGCCGCCAGAATCTACGTCACCTTTGCTTATAATCCCGAACGGGCTGGTTTTTGGAAAAGACTGGCCCATAAGGCCGCTTCCAGCTCTGCGGGCAAAGAGCTGCCAGGCAGTGCCCTGATTTATGTCTGGTCGAAAGATGAGCCTGAAGGCCTGATAGCTCCGAATCCATATAGTTCAGAAATAAAAATGGTGGTTGTCCGCAGCGGAAACACCCTGGCGGGCAAATGGGTTTCTGAAAAGCGCAATATCCTGGAAGATTACAAGCGAGCCTATGGTGTTGAAGCTGGAATGATATCAGGAATCGCCATCATGACCGATACGGATAACACCGGCGACAGCACTGTATCTTATTATGGTGATATCATATTGTCGCGCCGATAAGATAAAGAAAGCTGCCGGATAAGTATTTTCCTGGTTGAACCGGGAGCTTTGTGATTACCAGGCAGTTTATTCCTTTACCCGCTCAACATATTGGCCGCTGCGTGTATCTATCCGGATTTTTTCACCTACATTGATAAAAGGCGGCACCTGAACTACATGCCCTGTTTCAAGGGTAGCCGGTTTGGTACTACCCGCAGCTGTATCACCTTTTGCCCACGGTTCGGCTTCGGTTATCTCGAGATCCACAAAATTTGGAAGTGAGATTCCAATCGGCCTGCCCTGGAAAAGCAAAACATTACAAACCGTGTTTTCCTTCAGAAAAGCTCTGGCTTCCCCCACCTGTTCGGCAGACAACATCTCCTGCTCGTAGTTGGAAGTGTTCATGAAGCAATAGCTGCTGCCGTCAAAGTAAAGGTACTCCATTTCAACTTCTTCCAGGTCGGCTTCCTTGAATTTCTCACCCGATCTGAAAGTTTTGTCGAATTGGACGCCGGTAACCATGTTTTTCAACCGGCATTTATAAAGTGCCTGGCCCTTGCCGGGTTTGACGAATTCAAATTGGACAATAATATAAGGGTCTCCGTCGATTTCCAGTTTCAATCCCTTGCGCAAATCACCGCTTTCGAGCATTGGTTGTATTCCTTTCCTGGCATATATATTTCTTAAACTTTCCTGGCCGTTTCCACGAAACGACGTACTTTTTCAGGATCTTTTTTAAAACGAATTGGTTCTCCGTCAGCGTTATTGGCATTTGTTCCGGTACAACTGTCAACTCCGGCCGGTTTCACCTGCGACACAGCCTGGGCGACGTTTTGGGGGCCAAGTCCGCCTGCCAAAATAACTGGAATATTTAATGACTTGACGATTCGGCTTGCGATTTGCCAATCACATGGTTGGCCGGTAATACCGATGAAACCTTCCACCGGCTGATCTGCAGCCGAATCGTCAAAACCAACCAGCAAGGTATCAATTAAAAGCCAGTCGCTGGTGCTTTCAAAGAATCGGGCTAGACCAAGACATTCATCACCGTCTGAAATACCGGTCGGCGGCACAGGAATCGATCTCATAACCTGCAGCTCAGGGTAACGGTTTTTAATATCGGTTTGAAGTTCGAGTGCATTTTCCACCCCTGGCTTTCCCGCAAGATTTAATCCATCACAAAAATGTATGATATCAGGCTGGTAATAGTCTATAATTTTCTTGGTCAATTCCCAGTCCTGGGTCAAGGGAATTAGGCTGCTGCATGCTCCGGATTGTTTTACCAGCCGAATGGTCTGCCTGAGTTGTTCGTCTTTCCAATCTTCAGCCGAGGTTACCACGCTGCCGATGTGATCAACCCCCAAACCCAGCATGACTTCGGCTTCTTTCGGGGTTTGTATTTCGTAGATCTGAACAATCATCCGGATTTTCCTGTTTCAAATCGAAAAGCGTAGAAAAACTTGACTTTTGCAGCGGTCTCTACCATATTCAGCCTGTTTTCGCAAATCGTTTAACCTTTCCTGTTCATTATGTAAAATACGAATAAGGACCTTTCATGATACTGATTATCGATTTCGGATCCCAGTTTAATCAACTGATTGCCCGCCGGGTGAGGGAACAAAAAGTATACTGCCGAATCGTACCGCCTTCCATAGATATAGATGAAATCAAGGCAATTGATCCGGAAGGAATAATCCTTTCGGGGGGCCCATCCAGTATTTATGATCCTGACAGCCCAAAAATCGATGACGGCATCTTTGAGCTCGGAATTCCTCTTCTTGGGATATGCTACGGCTTCCAGTTTATGGTTGCCCATCTGGGCGGCAAGGTCAGTCAAGCCAGAAGACGCGAATACGGTTTTGCGGAACTTAAGATTACAAGCAGAACCACCATATTTAAATCTTTGCCCAGGAAAAACCAGTGCTGGATGAGCCATGGCGATTCAATAGTCTCCCTCCCGGAAGGATTCAAGGTACTTGGTTCGACTGAAAACACCCCTATTGCAGCTGCAGCTGATCACAAAAGACAATTTTTCGGAATCCAGTTTCATCCCGAGGTTGAGCATACACCGGGAGGTAAGAAGATCATCGCCAACTTTCTTTTCCAGGTTTGTAAAGCACGCCCATCGTGGACCATGAAGGCTTTTGCCTTGGAAGCTGTTGAGAGTATAAAAAACCGGGTTGGCAGTAAAAAGGTTATTCTAGGTCTGTCAGGTGGGGTGGATTCTTCGGTTACTGCACTTTTGATCCACCGGGCCATCGGTCGACAGCTGACGTGTATTTTTGTTGACAACGGCCTGCTTCGGAAAAACGAAGCAGACCAACTCAAACTTCGCTTAAAAAAACATCTCAAAATCAATATCCGGTTTGTAAGTGCCCGCCGTAAATTTCTTTCAGCCCTGTCCGGAGTATCAGACCCCGAAAAAAAACGAAAAATAATCGGCCGGGTATTCATGGAAGTTTTTGAGGCCGAGGCCAGGAAAATAAAAGGGGCAGAATTTCT